>AYMD01000001.1:363821-379137 GCA_000495735.1 uncultured Acidilobus sp. JCHS
CATTAAGCCTTGGCAGCCTTTCACCAGGGGGACCAACGTGAGGAGGAAGGGTCACCTCAAGAGAGGTCGACATAGAGGTCGATGTAAGCCGGTCAGCCGTGAGGAGGGCTGAGAGGCAGGTCAGGGTCGTCAGGCTCTCAGAGATCGAGACCCCGGACATGAAGGGCCCGGCTGCAATACCTCCTTTCCAAGTCTTCTACGGGCAGGGCATAAGCGTCGAGGTCAGCAGGAGGAGGCAGGGCCTCCCCTTCATGCACAGGAACATGGACGCTGACGAGCTGATAATACGCGTGAGCGGCCAGGCCAAGTGGGAGACGGAGACAGGCAACTTCGAGGTCAGGGCGAGGGACGCCATATTCGTACCCAGGGGAATAGCCCACAGGCCAGCTGAGGTAAACGACGACTACCTTGCGGTCGAGCTGAAGGTCTCTAGCACTAAACTCATGCCAAGAACCTCCTGAGCTCGGCCGCACGCCTGGGCTTATCCTTTGGGGACAGCCAACGAACGGGGGAGGACTGGCTTGGCTTTGGACTAGGGGACCTTTTAGGCCTCTGTCGTCATGCCGTACAATGACCTGCCTTCTCGCCTTTGTTTTACAATGAAAAGTTTAAGATGGCGAAAAGTGTCGCCTTTTAGGGTAACGGATGGACTGTCTCCTTTGATAATGACTCAGGTCTCTCTCCTCTCTAAACCATTCTCCCATTCTCAGCTACAATAGCGGCACCCCAGATCAACAGAAGGCTTAATAAGGTTTCATAGGCCCGAGGGGCCTAGGTTTTTAAAAGGGCCTAAGGGCCCTGAGGGGCCTAAGGGTTTTAATACACCTAAGGGGTCTGAAACTCCTGGGGGGCGGGCCGGACTCAGCCTAGCCTGGATCTCATCAGATTTCAGTTGCCACCCGGTACTTCACAGTCCGGCCCTCCTCTCTTTTACTTCAAAACCCTTTTAAGGGTGAGGGGTGCTTATTTCAATATAGCATACACAAGGTTAAGGGCTCGGCTTAGATCGCGTTCAGGGGGCGCAGGCGACTATAGAGGGCAGGAAGTACGGAGTGCTATGGCGGTCGTCAGGGTCCTGTGAGGATGTGAGATCCTACTCTTGACCGTTGGTAAATATAAAGATAAGGTTAAAGCGGGTGTTAGAGATGCACGGCTTGGCTAGGTGAGAGAGCAAGGTGAAGGGCCCTGAGGCCAAGGCAGATCGCACGATAATGACGCCCAGAGGGATAGCATACAGGCCAGCCGGAACGAGCGACTACTACCTTATAGCCGAGATAAAGTCCTCCGGCACAAGGCTGATGCCGAGGGCCTAGCGCTTGCTCTGGCTGGTCTTCACGACCGGCGCCTGCAACCTCAGGTGCGACTACTGCGGGGGCTCCTTCCCTGACAGCCTGGTCCCCCACAGGGTTAGGTACGACCCGGTGAGGCTCAAGGCGCTGGTGGAGTCCGATCCTGAGGCCACAGTGATATTCTACGGAGGGGAGCCCCTCCTCAACCCCAGGTTCATCGAGTGGGTGATGGACAACGTCAGGGCGAGGAGGTTCGGAGTCCAGACCAACGGGACCCTCTACAGGCTCCTGCCCGACAGCTACTGGAGGAGGATGAACGTAGCCCTCCTCTCGATAGACGGGAGGGAGGAGGTGACTGATAAGCACAGGGGGAGGGGCGTCTACAGGAAGGTGATAGAGGCTGCTAAGCACCTGAAGTCCCTGGGAGTTGAGACCATCGCCAGGATGGCCGTCACGGCAGACACTGACATATATGAGGACGTTACGCACCTCCTCTCCCTCGGCCTCTTCGACAAGGTCCACTGGCAGCTTGACGTGGTCTGGTCGCCTAGGTGGGACTTCGAGGGATGGGCAGAGAAGAGCTACCTGCCAGGCATAAGGAGGCTTGTAGACCTCTTCCTCAGGGAGCTCGAGAGGGGGAGGGTTCTTAAGATAATCCCAATAGTTGGGGTGCTGAGCGCCCGCTTCTTCGACGGCTACCCGGGCTCCCCGTGCGGGGCCGGCTACAGGAGCGTCGCGGTGAGCACTGACGGCAGGGTACTCTCGTGCCCTATAGCCGTCAGGGAGGGCTGGGCTGTGATAGGTGACGTGAACAGGGGGCTGAGGCTCCCTGGCCCTTACCTGCCTCCGGAGTGCAGGGACTGCCCCTACAGGAGGTACTGCGGCGGCCGCTGCCTCTACGCGGCCATGGAGAGGCTCTGGGGCGAGGAGGGCTTCAGGGCAGTTGACAGGGTCACTAGGGCGTACCTTGAGGCTGTCCTCTCAATAGTCCCGGAGGTCGAGAGGCTCGCCAGGGAGGGAGTGATAAGGCTAGACGACCTAAGGTACGACCCCACCCAGGACTCAACCGAGGTGATACCTTGAGCGGCCCGCTGGCCCCTGCCGAGAGGAGGCCCTTCAGCCCCACTAGGTCGTGGAACCCCGTGACGGGCTGCACCCACAGGTGCACCTACTGCTGGGCCATGAGGCTAATAGAGACAAAGCTTAAGGACCACCCCAAGTACAGGAACGGCTTCAGCCCTACCCTTCACCCTGAGGAGCTGAGCAGGAGGTTCACGGCGAGGGACGTGGTGTTCGTCGTGGACATGGGGGACCTGTT
Organism: uncultured Acidilobus sp. JCHS; assembly: GCA_000495735.1. NCBI lineage: Archaea > Thermoproteati > Thermoproteota > Thermoprotei > Acidilobales > Acidilobaceae > Acidilobus > uncultured Acidilobus sp. JCHS. Next base: position 366,429 of record AYMD01000001.1, read on the forward strand.
CAGCGAGGGGGTCCCTGACGACTGGATAAGGGCTGTCCTCAGGAGGGCCAGGGAGAGCCCCGCCAGGTACCTCTTCCTGACCAAGAACCCTGCCCGCTACCACAGGTTCCTTGAGGAGTTCCCCAGGTCCTCCGTGCTCGGGGCCACCATTGAGACCAACAGGGACGACCTGGCCATGTCGGTCTCAAGGGCCCCTCCGCCCAGCCAGAGGTACAAGGCCATGAGGGACCTGCCCTGGCCGCACAAGTACGTGTCGATAGAGCCAGTCATGGAGTTCGACCTGGAGGAGCTCGCCTCGTGGGTGGAGGAGATAAGGCCTGTCTCAGTGCACGTGGGCTACGACAACTGGAACTCGAGGCTGCCCGAGCCTCCCCTCTGGAAGGTTAGGGCTCTCATAGAGAGGGTGTCACGGGTCGCCCCTGTCACCGTGGGCAGCCTCAGGGAGCCGTGGTACTACGCGTGGGCCAGGTCGAGAGGGCTAAGCGCGCACAGGTCGCCCTGAAGCGAGGCCGCCATTGTGTGAAGCCAGTGAGCCATAGGGGTAGACAAAGTAATACCCTGTGGGGGGCTCAGCCCGCCCACCTCTCTGGGGAGTCTGAAAACTCATTTAAGGAGCGGCCCTTGTCAATAGAGTGATAGGACTTGGTCAGGCGCCTCGCCCTCGCGTTAGCCCTGCTGGTCTCCCTCTTGGCCCTCGCCCTGCTAATGCCGAGGGCCTCCTCTCAGGCCGGCCAGGCCCAGTTCCTTGTAGTGGGCAGCAACGGCGTGGCCCTCTGCTACCCCTACCTGGTAGAGGCCTCCGGGCTGGAGAACCTGGTTACCGGCTCGAACGTAAGCCTCTGGCCCAACGACGTCGCCCTCCAGGCAACATGCTCCCAGGGCTACATAGTAGTCATAGGGGAGCACGGGGCCTACTTCATATCCTCCCAGGGCCCGTACCTGGCCAGGTTCTCAGAGCTCCCCTATGAGGACTTCGTGGGGGCCTCCGGCGACATGGTGGCCTACTTCATAAACCGCACGATCTTCGTGGTCACGCCGAGCTACGACTACGTGATGTACCCGCCCCCTGGCTTCACGCCGATATCATTTTCGGTCGACTCGGGGGTCCCTGAGGCGCTCCTCTACCACAACGGCACTTTCGCCCTCGAGTTCCCGCCCAACATAGTCTTCTACCTCAACGTGACCTCACCGTACCAGGGCGGCATAGTCAACGGGTCGACGCTGCTCATATCGGCTGGCAACGGCACTATCTACGTGTACAGCTTGGTGCCGTACGCCAGGCCCCTCCTGGTGGCCACCTACCAGGCCCCGGTGGTCCTGACGAAGGTCTACATGGCCTCAGGCAACTACGTCCTGGGCCTCTCAGGGGCAGGCACGACGCTGCTTCAGCTAGGCCAGCCGACCCAGGCCAGGTTCCTGGGTAACGCGGTGCCTACGCCCGTGGGCTACTACGCCCCTGACCTCGGCTACACCTTCGTCCTCTCCTCGGGCTCCTGGGTCCCCGTGCCGGGGTACGCCATAGGCCTCCTGGCGGGCCTGGCAGCAGTGACTGACGTCCAGAACGGCCTGACCGTCCTCTACCCGCTCTACCCAACGCTGCTTGACCTTGGAACGCCCGTCTCAGGGACCCTTGTGATGGGCAGCGTGAGCCTGGCCGCGTCCCTGACGCCAGGCCTCTACGCCCTCCCCTCACCCTCAGTCCTCCAGGCGGCCGGCTTCACGGTCCAGCTCATGGGCGGGTACGAGGAGTACCCCATGAGCGTCAGCCCGCCTGTCACGAGCACCCTGATCGTCTATGCGCCCTCTGCCCAGCCGGTCGAGTCGTTCAGCGGGGTCTCGTACGTCTCGGCGGGCTCGGGCGGCCTCCTCATGATAACACCTGGCCAGGCCGTAGTCCTGACGGCGAACGGCAGGACCCTGACGATACCTGGCACCTGGAGCTTCGGGGGCCTGGGGCCAGCAGGTGTAGCCCTTTACTCTGGGGGCACCGTCTACATATACAACTACCAGGGCCAGCAAGTAGCGTCATATCACATAGTCATAGGGTACGTCCCCATGATCATGAGCCCCTACCAGCTCGGCAACAACTACTACCTGCTCCTCGAGGGCCCAGGGGCCCCGGGCAACGGGACCATCTACATCTATGGGCCCTCCGGGGTCACGTCGTTCCAGGAGACCCTCAGGGTTGAGGACGTTGGCACGGGCGTCTCAGTCGTCTTCAGCCCCTCCTCCTCGGCGGGCTACATACAGGCCGGCCCGCATACGATACCGATACAGGTGCAGAAGTTCTACGCCTCCGTCAACGGCCTGCTTGTGGCCTACAGGACCCCCTCAGGCAACTACGTTATAGACGACCTGGCCACGGGGGACCAGTACGTGGTCCTTGACGCGCCCCTCATGCCGGTCTACCCGCTGGGCAACGGCCTCATAGCCACCTATGACGCGAAGGCCGGCGTAGTCAATGTGTTAAGCCTGCCCCAGATCGAGCTTGGCGAGCTGAAGCTGGTGGTGATGAGCAGCCCAGGCTCATCAATATACGTCAACGGCACGCTCGCAGGGGTCGGGCAGGCCACGGTCTTCGCGCCCTACGGCGCGACCCTTAACATAACCGCGGCCAAGCCCTACGCCTCGCCCTCGACCAGGATAGTCCACCTGACCTCGTCAGAGACCATCTACGTCTCGCCCGTGCCACTGACGGCCCACGTGGCCCTCAGGGTCTTCTCGCCCATACCTATATCGTCGGTGGAGGCGACTATTAACGGCACAACGTTGACGTGGGCCGTCAACGGGACGGTGAGCCTGACGGCTGGGATACCCTACAGCATTGAGATAACGTCAGCGTCCCCCATGAACTACTGCAGGCCCGAGAGCGCAGTCCTGGCGTTCCCGCCCGGCAACAACACGTTCACCTTCAACTGCACCCTCTCGGTGCCAGTCCTGGAGCTCTACAGCTCCCTCCCGGCCTCAGTGACCATAGCGACTCCCACGGGCACGGTGGCCAGCGTCAACCTGACCCCAGGGGTCCCAAGGTACCTGGCCATGACGCCAGGCACCTACACCCTGCTCTCAACGACCTCCGTCAGCGGCAGGGCGCCCCTGACCCTCCCCATATCAATAGGCTCCCCTGGCCTCTACGCCTACAACGTGACCCCGCCGCCCGCGGCCAGCGTGGGGGTGCTCACGGTCTACTCCAACGTTCCCTACGCTAACATAACCGTGAAGTACCAGAACGGGACAGCCGTGGTGAGCCGCATAGGGAGCGTCTCGATAAGCCTGAGGCCAGGGGTGTACCTGGTGAGCGCCTCGGCCCCCGGCTACGTTAACGTCACCAAGTCTGTCATAGTATCGGCTGGCTCAACACTGAGCGTGGTCCTGCCCCTGACCCCCTACACTCCCCCCGTCCACCGCGTCCCGCCAACCAGGCTCATAGTCATAGGTGCAGCCGCTGGCGCCACCGCCGCGGCCGCGGGCCTCGGGCTCTTGATATACAGGAGGAGCAGGCTGCCGCCTGAGGAGGTACAGATATGATCAGGCCCTGACCACGTTGAAGCCGCTGGCCTTCCTAAGCCTGTTCATTACCGCTAGGCCGAGGCCCCTCTCCTCGAAGCCCTCCGCGAAGCCCTCGTCAACGTCAGGCATGTCGTCTATTAGCCTTAGGGACCTGAAGAGGTTCCTGGCCACGACGAAGACATTGGACCTGGGGCCCAGCACTATGGTCCTGAGGCCCAGCGACCTGTAGACGTGCTCCGTCTCGGCCGAGCAGAGCACGACGGGCCTCGAGCCCCTTCTGGCGGCCTCAAGGACTAGGGAGGCGGCCCTCCTCGCGTAGGCCTCGAGGTCGCTGTAGTCCCCCTCCACGACGGTCAGGGGCTTTGAGGGGGCGTAGTGCCTGTACTTCATGCCTGGGGCGAGGGCGACGTCTGCCTGCCCGAGGCCCCTGGCGAACGGGGGCACCTCTACCCTCTTGCCCAGGGCCTTCTCAACCTCCTCGTACGGCATGGCGCCTGGCCTGAGGAGGACAGGCGGGTCCCTGGTTAGGTCAACTATCGTTGACTCCACGCCGTAGAGCGTCTCGCCCGAGTCTATTATGACGTCAACCCTCCCGTAGAGGTCCCTTATCACGTGCTCAGCCGTGGTGGGCGACGGCCTCCCGGCGAGGTTTGCGCTTGGGGCCGCTATGGGCACCCCGCTCTCCCTTATGAGCTCAAGGGCCACTGGGTGGGCTGGCATCCTGACGGCGACGGTGTCCCTGTTGGCCGTGACCTCAGGCGGGACCCTGCCGTCCTTCCGGAGGAGGAGGGTGAGGGGGCCCGGCCAGAACCTCCTTGCAAGCTCCTCAGCCTCCCTCGGCACGTCCCTGGCGACCTCGTGGAGCTGGCCCAGGTCAGCTATGTGGACTATGAGGGGGTTGTCAATGGGCCTCCTCTTCGCTATGAAGACCTTCCTCGCTGCCTCGGGGTTGTAGGTGTTCGCCCCCAGGCCGTAGACAGTCTCGGTAGGGAAGGCCACTATGCCGCCCTCCCTTATGACCCTGGCCGCCTCCCTTATGGCGTTCATGTCTATGTTCTGGGGGTCGACCCTCAGCACCTTAGTGTTGACGCTTATGTCCTCCATGGCTCCCTATCACTGCTGGGCGAAGGAACCTATACACATTTTTATAGTAAAAGAGAGAAAAGGAAAATTAAAAGCTATAGGGGTTAATTAAGCCCCTTACTTCCTGAAGCCCCACTTGTTTATCTTGAGGCCGAGCACGCCGTAGAGGGTTATCCAGGCGCCTATCATCACGAATATCATGAAGACGAAGCTGGAGATGGCCATCTGCGTGTTGCCGCTGAGTATGTGCCCGCTGGCGCAGCCGTTAGCCATCCTGGCGCCGAAGAGCACGAGGTAGGCGCCGAAGAAGCTGCCGAGGGCCCTCTTGGCCTCGCTGGGCCCGAACCTCCTGGCCCAGAGGCTCGGCACCTGCCTCCTGAAGGCCAGGAACCTCCTGGAGACGAACAGGGAGCTTATGAGCGCCCCTAGGAAGGTGCCGAGGTCGCTGAGGGGCTCCCAGCCTATCTCGCTGAAGGGCTTGTCGTAGGGCACGCCGTTGTGGAAGCCGAGGCCTCCGAAGATCTGCCAGTAGGGGTTGGCGGCCGCCCACTTCGGGTCAATGGCGTATGCTATCTGGGCCCATATCCAGGCGTACGTTGTTGACTCGCCGAATATCTGCCTGAGGTATATCACGGCCACGGCAGTTACGGTGAAGGCTATGCCAAGCGCAATTATGGACCTAGAGTTCCTTATGCTGCTCTCGTTTGTGAGCCTGGTTATGAACTTGTTGGCCTTCGGGTACTTCCTCATCTCCTCAGCCACGACCTCCTCCCAGACCACGGACTCCTTGCTGGCGCCCACTATGTGATAGCCGCAGGACTGCCTGACGGGCTGCCCTGGGTACCTCGGCAGGAACAGGAACAGGCTGAACATTATTATGAAGAACACAACCGCGACGATGAAGTACCCTAGCCTGTCAGACAGGCTGAAGCCGGCCAGCGTGGCCCAGGTTATGGAGCCGAAGTTAAGGGTGTTCCAGAAGAACCCCCTTGCGGCCCCGAATATGAGCGACCAGGTGAGGGCGCCCAGGAGGCCTCCTATCACTGCGTAGACGGCGTCCCTCCTGCCCTGGCCGAGGGCTATCCATATCAGCCCTGGGAAGTAGCCGCTGAGGCCAACGCCTATGCCGAATATCAGGCCCCCAACTACGATGCCTGGCACGAAGAAGGCCTTTATGCCGAAGTGGGGCGCGGTGCCAGGTATCAGGTAGAGGCCGTAGAGCAGCAGGGCGCCGAGGCCTATGGCGAAGCCGAAGCAGACTATCAGGAACCTGTCCTGGAACGCCATGACCCTCCAAACTATGTCAGGGTCCCCCCAGTTCCAGATCTCCAGCGGGGTGGCCAATATGAACCCCGCTAGGATGCCGAGGAGCAGGGGGGCAGGCTCATGGCCCTTGTAGAGCTGGAAGTAGAAGCCGAGGCCGAGCATTATGAAGGCCAGCACCAGCAGCAGGCCCGACATGGCCCAGTAGGCTTCCCTGTCCCTCCTCTCCTCGGCCGACTCCTGCGGGACGGTTGGGTTCGCCATTGCATACACCTCAAAAGTTTTATAGGAATTAAATAACACCTATACGCTTATAGCTCTTAATTATATATTTTGGGAAAACACATATGGTACTGCAATATCATATTATTAAAGATAAAAAGTTAACATTTTACGCCCTAAGGCTCACGGCAGGCTTAGCTCGTCAGACACGGGGCGCAGCTGCTAAACCTTATATGCCCTACCCATTCACTTCACTCCAGGCCCCCGTGGGCCGGTAGCTCAGCTGGAAGAGCGCTCGGTTGGCATCCGAGAGGTCCCGGGTTCAAGTCCCGGCCGGTCCACCAGGGGCCTCCTCGGTGTTACCGACCCCGACCCCCGCTCAGCCCTCCAGGCGAAACAACCACCGGTTCAGGTGCTGCGCTTGGACGAGCTCGACAGCATATTTGAGGCCGCCTCAAGGGCCAGGCTGCTCAGGAACAGGGAGGTCCTGCTGCCCGACTACGTACCTCTCGAGCTGCCCCACAGGTCCGAGGAGATAAGGAGGCTGGCAGAGGTCGTGGCCCCAGCCCTGAGGGGGGAGAGGCCAAACAACGTCTTCATATACGGCCTGACCGGCACCGGCAAGACGGCGGTCACCAAGTACGTTCTCAGGAGGCTCCAGGAGCTCGCCTCCCAGAAAGGGGCCATGGTCCAGTCAATTTACGTTAACGTCAGGCAGAGGGAGACGCCTTACAAGGTGCTCGCTGACGTAGCGGAGCAGCTGGGCCTCAGGGTCCCCTTCACGGGCCTCTCCATAGGTGAGCTGTTCTCAAGGATAGTCAAGAGGCTCTCGAGGCTCGAGGGGGTCTACATAGTTGTACTCGACGAGATAGACTTCCTGGTCAGGAGAGGGGACGACGTTCTCTACGACCTAACCAGGGTCAACGAGCACCTCCAGAGGGCCAGGGCCTCGGTCATTGGGATAACGAACAGCGTCAGGCTCGTCGACTCCCTCGACCCCAGGGTCAGGAGCAGCCTTGGGGAGCAGACCCTGGTCTTCTCACCATACAACGCGGAGCAGCTTAAGGACATACTCTCCCAGAGGGCCGCCATGGCCTTCAACGAGGGGGCCCTCGAGGAGGGTGTCATACCGCTCTGCGCCGCCCTCGCTGCCAGGGAGCACGGCGACGCCAGGAGGGCCCTCGACCTGCTGAGGGTCGCTGCTGAGATAGCTGAGAGGGAGGGGGCGCCAAGGGTGACCGAGGAGCACGTGATGAGGGCGAGGGCTGAGATAGAGAGGGACAAGGTGACTGACGTGATAAGGACGTTACCCCTTCACAGCAAGCTCCTGCTGGCCTCCGTGCTAAGCGCCACTGGCTGGGGGAGGGGGGAGGCGACCACGGGCGACGTGTACAGCACTTACAGGTCGGTGGTCAGGTCGCTCGGTCTCGAGGAGGTCACGCTGAGGAGGGTCTCTGGCGTGCTGGGGGAGCTCGACATGCTCGGGATAATATCAGGGAGGGTAGTAAGCAGGGGGAGGTACGGGAAGACCAGGGTCGTTGAGCTGGCTGCGGATCCTGAGACAGTTGCCCAGGCGTTGTCAGAGGACCCCCTTGTTGGGTCCGTAATCCAGTCGCTTACGCCCAAGGGCAAGAAGCCTAACGCGCCTACGTAGCTTGGACTCTTCTAGCCTGAGTGAGCACTTAATATGTAATATGATGTAGCCGTCTGGCGACCATGAAAGGCCTGGCTTTACCAGTAAGAGCAAGAGATGGCAGCCGGGAGTTCAGCTCGAGGCTCTAGGGCCAAGGCGAAAGAAGCTGTCAAGCTAATAGGAAAGGAGAAGCGTATTAAAGGAGCCTGCTTAGGAGCTTATAGACATGCGAGCTTATAGACATGCCTCTTAGGTGATGTGGCGTGCCCGCATGCTCACTGTTTTGCCTGACCTAGGCCGAAGCGTTTAAGCTGAGCTGATAGGGCCCTGGAGGGCGAAGGGCTTGAGGGGCGACGACGCCTTCTGCAGGATAGCGAGGGGCGAGGAGAGGGCCTATGTGGCCTACAGCGACGACGAAGTCATGGTCATACTCGACAGGTCGCCGATATGCAGGGGCCACTTACTGGTCATATCGAGGGACCACTACGAGGGCGTCGACAGCGCTCCCCCTGAAGTCGTCTCAAGGGCCTTCCTCGTGGCAGCCGCCGTGGCCAGGTACCTCAGGGAGAGGCTCGGGGCGCCTGGCGTCAACATAGTGACGAACAGCGGCGCCCAGGCGGGCCAGGTGGTCTTTCACTTCCACGTCCACGTCATACCGAGGTGGAGGGACTGCCCGCCCCCCATATTCAGCGACGAGGGGGTTGACGTGAGCAGGGTGGCCAGGAGGCACAGGCTCACAGAGGAGGAGGCCAGGGAGGTGCTCTCAGGGCTCAGGGGCCTCCCGGAGTTCATAAGGGGCTACCTGGGCCTCTCGAAGGGCTAGCCAGCGTCAAAGACCCTCCTCATGCCCGTGCTCGGCAGCGCCTAGGCCGGCGGCAGCGACGTCCACGTTATATCAGAGGTCAGCGATCGACCAAGGTAATGGCAGAGGGGCGCAGGCCTAAGCGGAAGTGAGGCCATAATGAGGGACGCACGCTACATGATCAGATGGAGTGGGCCTGGGAGCTATGAAGGGGACCGCGAGCTGAGCATAATGAGGCAAGACCATTACTGCAGCAGGTCTACTATGATTCTCGCCCTGAGGTCCGCTTCGTCGAGCTTAAATGAGAGTATCGAGTTGCCGAAGCCGCTGAGGTCTATAACGTTCTTGCCGCCGCTTATATCGTATGTCTCCTCGTAGGCCTCCTGGGCCGGCAGGGAGAAGTCGTACTCGTACACGTGGAGCCTGTTACCCCTGCCCGCCCTTATCACGAGCCTTGGGCTCCTGTAGCCGGAGAGCGGTATGCCGCCAAAAACCTTGTCCCTGACGAGCGCCCCTGGCACCGAGAACCTGACACTCGGCGACGACCCGAGCAGCTGGGACATGTCCTCTATTATGAAGCCCCTGTAGCCTATGTCGAGCGGCAGCGCGTTGTACCTGGAGGTGTTGGACATCGTGTTGGCCCCTATGACAAGCCTGTCGCCGACGGATTCAAAGCTCGTCACCCTTGCCCCGAAGGCCCCCACTATCCTTGCCGTTGGAGGAGTTACGTAGAGGAGGACGCTGGGCCCGACTATCGTGTTCGTGGCCCTGGCGACCATCTCCTCGAACTGGTTGGTGGGCCTCACCAGCGACTCTGAGTAGGCGTTAAACGCCACCAGGACCCCGCCCCCTATGGGCTTCGCTACCGTCCTCCTTGAGAAGTAGCCGGAGTCGCCGAAGTCGAAGAGCCTTATGAACCTCATGGGCTCAGCCGCCTCGTCAAGCGGGTTGCCCACTAACACCCCTCCCTTGACGAAGAGGAAGAACCTGCCGTAGGCCGAGGCCGCTGGGCCCGTCTGAGGCCAGCTGACCGGGGCGCCGTCAACAGACCTCCTCGATATGTCGCCCAGCTGCGTGTAGGTGACCTTCTCGTTAGTCAGGTTGACGCACTGTACCCCCGTCACCGCCTTGGTGAAGAGCACGCCGTGGACGTCCTTTATCTGGCGCTCTAGCACGTCAAAGCAGGCGTACTCGTAGACAAGGGCCCCCTTGAGCGCAGGCCTCTCGGACACCCTCCTGGCCTCGCCCGTCCTGCGGTCTATGCTGTAGACGCCCAGGTTTATGGTGCCGTCCCCCCTCGCTATGAGGAGCTCGTCCTGGACTGGGTTGTAGATTATCTCAGAGACCTCCCCGGCCCACTCGTCCCTCCTCCCGGCCCCCTCCTTCCAGAGGAGCGATATCCTCCTGTCGCCTATGTCGTAGAGGTGAACGTGGCTGTACTTGTTGGTAAAGGATATGGTGCCCCTCAGGGAGGACTCGCTGCCCTCGTAGACCGCCGGGGCGTGGACCCAGCCCCCGAAGTATATCACGTCGTCAACGGCCTCAACGGCGTTGTACGTGTCCCCTCCCGAGGTGGGCAGGGGGCCGACCTGCTCGAAGCGGTACCTCTCAACGCCGCTGTCGGTTATGAAGTAGGAGACTGCGTCGAAGGCCAGGGTGTAGTAGAGGACGCCCCTGTAGTACTTGAGCCCGAATATGCCCCCGCTGCCCCACTCAGGCGCGTAGCTCGGCGGGTGGTCGTGAAGCATCCCCAGTATCTCGCTAGTGCCCATTCTGGCCTCCCAAACACGGCTGGGACGCCAAGTTAAAAGGCCAGGGTCTCTCCGTGCTGGAAGTAAAAGTTGCTGAAGTCTGAAGGCCAGGAGGAAGGTTCCCTGGAAGTGATAGAGGCTGTCAACCTAGGGAAGGTCTACCCAACGGCGTGAGGCCCAGAAGGGGTCTCGCTCAGACCCTTAGCCGGGGTGCCGTGCATCATAGGTAGAGGCGCGGGAAGATGCTCACTAGGATCTAGAGCTTGCGACTTCCTTGACGCGACCTGCCAGCTAAGGCCTGTCATCAAGGGCCGTTAAGGCCAGCATGGACTCTGACCTCCTGAGCTGCCTGGTCACAGGGTCGACCTCAAGGCCCAGGCCCTCAAGCGCCTCCACCCCCATGACCTCCACGTCGTCCCTCTCAGCGAACACCACCACCCTGGTGGCCCTCTCGCCCAGGCACTCTATGACAGCCTCCCCGACCTCCCTCTCCACGGTCCTCCCCTCTATGGTTCTGAACCTCCTGGTCCCGCTGGGCCTTATGCCAATGGATTCGAGCCTCTTCCTCCTTATCCAAGTGTACGTGATGCCCGCGTCAACGATCAGCTCTAGATCAAGGCACCTGGCCCTGTCGTGAGGGTTGCAGACCCTGGCCAGGGCAGTGGTGTGGCCCACCTCGGCCCCTCACTGCCAGTATGTAGAAAAGTAGTTAAGCGGTTAGTTAGAGCGCGGTAATGAAACAATTCTTAACACAAAGTTTATAAAACGTAAGAAGAGCCTTAAGGACGCTAAAGCCTGAAGCGCTAAAAGCGCTAAGACCCCGCCCAGACGTCTGACCAGTCGGCCGCGTCGGAGGCTGTCAGGGTGTCAGCTAGCTCCTTGGTCACCCTGCTCAAGGTCCTCTGGTGCACGATATTAAGGTAAGTGCTAAGTGACATGTGTCCTTGTGGGCCGCTGAGACCCTTTACAGTCCAGGCATAGACCACGGGCTAGCTGCCAGGGGTGTCGTATAGAATACAGGGAAGCCCCTGTTAATTGTAATTTAGTGAATACGTGACGACGTGGTGTGGCGACCGTACAACACCTGTTTACCCCTGGTAGTTCACGTAGACTATGGCCCAGTTAGCCTGTCCAGCGCCGTTAGTTCCGCCAACGCCAAACACGTAGTTGCCGCTGCGAGGCGACGTAAAGTAGCCGCTAAGGTTTAGTGTGAAGCTTGCAGACCACCCAGTGTTCATGTCGTATGCCACGCCGCTGAGAGTGTTCGTGCTCGGGTTATAGGTGACAGTTATGCATATGTAGTCGCCTGGCCTCGGTTGGAAGGCGCCTGTTCCAATGCCGTCCCAGCCTGCGTATGGAAAACCGATGTTTGGTGACGGGTATGGGCCAACGTATGCTGTGCTACCATATGGGTTTACCGCTAGCCACACATCCCACTGACCGGTAGCGCCTGTTGTAGTATATGCGTACTGCCACAGCGGGTTCCACTCAACAACGATATAGGTGCTTGCGCTCTGAGGAAACATAACGTCACCCTGAAGGGGGGCTATGATCCGTGTATTGGGGTTGGAAGCTACGTAGGGCACACTATAGTTATATTGAGGGCTTATGCTCCATGAGGGCTTTAAGAACAGGTACACTATGTACCCATCGCCCACGTAAGGATATACCCATGAAGTTGATGGTGTGCCGTTATATGAGTACACGCCTACCATCGTTATTGTCAATGAACCCCTGCCGTACCTGCTCTGCCAGAACATAGCTCCTGAGGACCAGGAGTAGCTCGAGGGGACCATGCTGAGCACCGGCTGGTTTATGCTTGATGACAGGGGCGACCAGTACTGGCTCGCCGTTTGACGGGCCGTAGTAAGCAGGCCACGAGCTGTTGCTTGACCCCTGATAGTCGCCCTGGTAGACGTGCGGCACGTAAATCGCGTTTTGGCCGTTGAGCAGGTTCATTACATTGGCGCTGGGCGGGCTTATGGTCTCCGTGAACGAGTACAGGAAGCTGACCCCGGGCGTATACGTGTAGCTGTACTGGCCGCTGAGCGTCAGCGTGCTGGTCACAGGCGAGCTCAGGGTCAGCCTCTGTATCATCAGGTAACTGCCCGCGCTAAGGCTGAAGGAGCCAGGCGATGGATATATCTGAGTGCCGTTAACGTAGTCGCTGACGACAGAGCTGCTGGGGCTGAGGGACATCTTCAGCGTACCGCTTACGGTTGCATTGAACTTGACGAGCGGCGTCGTCAGAACATAGCCGCTGGTCGTCCTAAGCGTGTAAGCCGTTATCGTTGTCGAGAAGCCGCTGAGGGTCTGCGACCATGAGGAGCAGCCGCACGGACACTGCCCAGGTATCACGGTTATCGGCGAGCTGACCGGCTTGACCATGATCCTGGCCTGGTAGAGGAATACCACGTGGGCCATGGCGACGTACGCCGTTATTAT
>AYMD01000001.1:379579-384507 GCA_000495735.1 uncultured Acidilobus sp. JCHS
AGGCGCTCCTCGTTGAGTTGCAGGAGAAGCCGAACACTATGCTTGACCTGTTGAAGTTTATCAGGACTACGTCGCTGAGCGAGACCTCAGCCCTGAACGGGGTTGTGTAGCTCACGTAGGCCACCGGAGTACCATTGACTAGGGATATGTTAACGATCTTGAAGGACTCAGCGGCATATATGTACCTGAGGAAGTAAGAGAGGACGTAGCCCCTGCCCCCCTCCAGGGACAGGTTGACGACAACTATGGCAAACTTTCCAACTAGGTAGGGGCTGAGGCCCATGGTCAGGTTGTTGGACCCGCAGCTCACTTCGCTGAGGCTGGCCTCCTCAATAGCCCTGCCGTTGAGCTCTATTAGCACCGTGGCGCCCTTAGGCTTCACGTGGCACTGCGTTATGTTAAGTGAGAGCAGCAGCCTGTCCCCCACGCCAGTGATGTTAGTCACGTTCACGTAAAGGGGCGGGGGGACCAGGCCAAAAAGCCTTGGAGGTAAGAACTTCACAGCCACGAGGCCCCCTAGGACGGCGACAACTATTACAAGGGCTGCATAGAAAAGGTTGGGCTCGCCGTCCAAGGGGGCCCGTCACCTCTGCAGCGCGGCAGCCCGCTCAGCTTATGGTTACTTGGGGCTTACGAGGTTGGGACGGTTACCGCGCTCTCGTTGGTTAGGCCAAAGTATATCGTAAGGGTCCCTGAGCTAGCGCCATTCGGTATAGGGAGCGATGGCTGTACCAGGAAGTCTATGTAGTAGGTGTTCCCTGCTGTCAGGGAGACCGTGCCGCTGGCTGTGCACCCTGAGCTAGAGCTTGGATTTATGGTTATTGTCCCGGTCGGGCTGCTGGGGCTCCCTGTGGTCGAGTACACTATAAGCTCCACTGACGTGAGGGATGGACCCGTGTAGGAGCAGGAGTCCACGTACAGGTTCGGCGAGCCCGCGTTCACCTTGACCTCAAGGGCCTGGTAGACGTAGGTCTCTGAGGAGTTAGTTATGGGTATAGTAAGCGATATCTGCGGAGAGGTCTTGTTAGTGAGCGAGAGGTTGACATAGTTGGCATCAGGGCCTGCCAGGAAGACGATGGGCGTTACGGGCTTAACGGTGACCTTGGCCTGGTAGACGAATATCACGTTGGCTGCCGCTATGGGAACCGCTAGGGCTATAGCCAGTATGCCCGCCACGAGGGCCAGCTTTCCTATCCTATTCATTTAGACCACCTCCTGTGGTACTCTAACTTCGAGCGGCCCTCTATCCTTTAAAAACTTTTTCGTTTAATTATACGTTCCATCTGACCAGGAGGCGCATGGCCCCGTATAACCTTAGTCATCAGGGCGGCGCTACGGCTCAGCCCCGGCAGGTCCCTGCGAGCGATAAGGCCTGGCCAGTCGCCCTGCCCCTGGCCTTAGCGCCTGAGCTCAGCTGAGGCCCCTGCGCCGTGGTCGCCGACGCCAGCTCGGCCGCAGCGAGAGGCCTTCAAGGCGCCTCATAGGTGGCCCAGTGGCCGGCCCCTGGGACCTAACGCGGGCATAAGGCCCTAAAGTCTGCCATGTGGGCTCGTCCTGCCCTCGCGTGCTGTGAACACAATACGTCGTTGCCCCAGCCGCCTGAGGAAGCGCCTAAGGCCCCTTCGCCGTCAGCAACCTGATCACCTCATTAACCCTCTCCTTGAACTTCTCGTAACTGAAACCCTTAGCCACCTCCCTGGCCTTAGCCGAGAGGGCCCTGAGCCTCTCACTGTCGTTAAGTAGCGACCTGACCGTGCGGGCAGCCTCCTCAACATTCGTGTAGCCGAGACCCTGATCAATCCTTGAGGCTATGTCAGTCCAGCCTCCCCCGTCCCTGTAGACCACTGGCACTAGCCCTGCCGCTGCAGCCTCTGCAATTGCAATCCCGAAGTGCTCAGCGAAGGGAGGGTGAAGGTAAACGGAGGCCTGCGACATGAGCTCAAGTATCCTCCTCCTTGGCACATCTGTCTCAAGGTGGAAGTTCCTCAGCCCCTCAGCCCTCTCCCTGATCTCCCTCAGCACGGGCCCTGAGTACACGCTGGTGCTGCCGACCAGGTAGAACTCGGCCTCAGGCACGAGCCTTGCCACCTCAGCTATGGCCGTTAGCCTCTTCTCAGGCGATACCCTGCTGACTGTAAGCACGACTTTTCCCCTGTCCCCTCCCAGCGGCAGGAGCTCCTCGACGTTAACCGGGGGGTGAACAACGTAAATCCTCAGGTCGCCGTAGGCCCTCCTTATGTGCCCAGCTGTCCAGGAGCTGTTAGTCATGACCAGGGAGCCCCCGCGCCCGACCCTCCTGGCCTCCCTTGATATCAGCCAGTCGTAAAGCCTCCTGGCGAGCCCCCCTCTTGCCTGAAGAGTAACGTAGTCTATGAGGGCGGGGAAGTGAATGTAGGAGGCGTCGGCCCAGGGCATGGGGACATTGGTCTGGGTCTCAATCACTATGTCATGGCCTCGCCCCTGCCTGGCGAGGCGCCCAGCGAGGGCTGAGGCCGCCACGAGCCTCCTGTACCTCACCAGCCTGCCGGTGGGCCTGAGTAGCCTGGTTACAAGGGGCTCGCCCAGGACCACGGGCCTCGGGAGGTCCTTCATGCCGCTCGTCAGAACTTCCCAGGCCCTCTCGTTTACGTGGGCCGTGTAGAGGTCGACCTCGTGGCCCAGCTCCCTCAGGGCCCTGTACATATCTAGGGCCAGCCTCTCGTTCCCGCCAGCGTCGTCAAAGAAGGCGTGGACCAGAGCTATCCTCAAAGCCTCTCCAGGCCTCAGGCTATTAAGGTCCTTTAAAAGAACATAGGCCGACTAGCACGATATGACTTTAAAGGTCCGTTAAACCCCTAAGACAGCTCTAGATCTAAATAATGACGGCTGCTCGAGAGATAGCATCTATGGGGAGCCATTTGACCCTGCTGACGCCAGGGCCCTGTAGGCGACTTTAATGTAATCCTTTAGGATCTCCTCGGGAGGCGGCGGCCTTAGCGAGGCTCTCAAGGAGAGCCATATGGCCTGACCTGAACCTGGACGACCACCATAAGTGCTTAAACACCGACGTATGTCGCTTCGACCGGCACGTGAAGATTAGGAGCCTAAAACCCAGGGGTCGCAAGGCTTTGGTGTACACCTTCAAGGGGGTGGGATAATCATAGCCTCAGGGGCTAGCCAGGACCTAGACCGCGTCATGGTCAAGGAGGCAGCCGCTATAGTTAAGTCGTCACGTAAGGTTAGACTAAGGCCTAGGGCCCTCGCTGAGAGAGCCGATGGGTTATGGGGGTCTTTGGCTATGAGGCTTCTGGGAGAGGTTACTTAGCTTGCTAGGTCAAGGGGCGTGCGGCCTTGAAGGTGGCCATACGCTTCGCTCCGTCATTCTTGGGGGGTGGCGAGGTAAGGACCCTTGAGGTGGTAGAGAGCACTAGAGAGGATAGCTAACGAAGGGTGAGGATTGTGGAGGAAGAAGACATACAACTTTTAATGACTACTAGGCCTCACTCACCAGGGCGGTTGATGGGCCAGCCTTACATCTCAGTTATAGTGACCGCCTACAACAGGAGGAGGTACCTGCCCTTCGCGCTGAGAAGCCTAGAGGCCCAGACGCTTCCGAGGGACAGGTTTGAAGTAATAGTAGTTAAGAACTTTGATGACAAGGAGTCTGACGACATAATCTCGAGGAACGGCTGGAAGGAGGTATATAATGATGACTCCTACCACGGCAGGATGGTCCTGGCGGGCCTTGAGGAGTCGAGGGGCGAGGTGATAACGTTCCTTGACGATGACGACATGTATACTGACAACAGGCTCGAAGAGGTCTATAACGTCTTTAATGGTTACAGGGACCTGGTCTACTTTCACAACTCCCAGGAGTTCATAGACGAGGATGGCAGAAGGTTGGAGAACCCCTTGCGACCTTCCAAGAACTTAGTCAGAGGTGATAATATAGCATTCAACCCTAAGGCCCTGCAGGGCGTCTCCAAGAGATATGGGATGAGCATCGCTGACCTGATACTCAAGTACGTCAGGGCCAGGGCCGACTTCAACAACAGCTCAGTTGCTGTTAGAAGGCACATAGTCGAGTCCCACGCTCAGCTACTTAAGAGGCTTCCAGCAAGCATAGACAGCTTTACCTTTGCGGCCTCGCTGAGGTCTGGCGGCCTTTTCTACTTCACAGATAAGAGGTTAACCCTTTACAGGGTGCACAGCGCCAGCACGTCTATCTATGTTTTAGGCGATGGTCCTGAGGCTTACATAAGGCAGGCCAAGTACCTCCTTCAGTTTAACGAAGCATATAACATCATAGGATCTGAGCTGCTTGAGGGAGGGCTCAACGTTTACGCATGCTCAAGGCTCCTTCATATGTCAGAGCTCTGGCTAATTCCGCTGGCTGAACTTAAGGAGCTGCCCTCGGAACTCAGGCCTAAACCCTTGGACGTGGCGAGGGCCCTGAGGTGCGTCGCTGAAGGGCTCTCAAGGCGCTTAACGCTGCCTTTGGTCTTTGCGTCACTGGTTCTTGGGCACGCCAAACCGCTTAAGGGACGCATCTACAGGCTCTTATGTAGTCTCATTTAAGGCTCCTTCTTTTATCAGTTTGACAACCTCATTAACCCTCTCCTTGAACCTCTCGTAGCTGAACCCCTTCGCCACCTCCCTTGCCTTAACCGAGAGCGCCTTTAGCCTCTCAGGGTCGTTAAGTAACGACCTAATTATGTGGGCAGCCTCCTCAATGTTGGTGTACCCAAGCCCCTCATCTATCCTTGAGGCTATGTCGGTCCACCCTCCCCCGTCCCTGTAGACCACTGGCACAAGGCCTGCCGCTGCCGCCTCAGCAATTGCTATGCCGAAGTGCTCGGCGAAGGGAGGGTGAAGGTATACCGAGGCCTGGGACATGAGCTCAATTATCCTCTTCCTTGGCACGTCAGTCTCAAGGTGGAAGTTGTTTA
>AYMD01000001.1:384527-387862 GCA_000495735.1 uncultured Acidilobus sp. JCHS
GTCCTTCATGCCGCTCGTCAGCACTTCCCAGGCCCTCTCGTTTACGTGGGCCGTGTAGAGGTCGACCTCGTGGCCCAGCTCCTTCAGAGCCCTATACATGTCGAGGGCCAGCCTCTCGTTCCCGCCAGCGTCGTCAAAGAAGGCGTGGACCAGCGCTATCCTCAAGGCCTCTCCAGACCTTAAGCTGTTAAGGTACCTTAAAAGGTCATAGTCCTACTAGCACAACGCGTCTTTAAAGGTCCGTCAACCCCTAAGACAGCTGCCCTAGACCTACAATAATAACGGCTGCTCAGCCGATAACTCCTATAGGAAGATGTTGAAGACCCCCAAAGGATCACACTAAGGTCACTTACAGCGTCATTGGCGTCAGCAGGGTCAGAGAGGTAGTGATCTTAGTGAGGTTTTCAAGGCTCATATCTGGCTTTGGCCACTTTCAAGAAAAGTGGGATTATCATAGCCTCAGGAGCTAGCCAGGGCCTAGACTACATCATGATCAAGGAGGCAGCCACTATTATAGTTTAAGTAGTCACCTAAGGTTAGACTTAAGGCCTCAAGCATAGACAGCTTCGTCATCGCGGCATCGCCGAGCTCTGACGTCTTTTTCTACCTCACAGACGAGAAGTTAACCCTTTACAAGGTTCACGGAGCCAGCACTTCTACCCACTTTCCAGGCAGGGGTCCTAAGGTCTACACAAGGCTGATTAAGTACCTTCTTGCATTTTAGCAAAGCATATGACGTAATAGGGTCTGAGCTGTTTAGGGGAGGGCTTAACGTTTATGTGTGTTCAAAGCTCCTTCAAATGTCAGAGCTAAGGCTCATCCCGCTGGCCGAGCTTAAGGGGCTGTCCTCAGAGCTCAGGCTTAAACCCTCGGCATAGTGGGATCGCTGGTGTATCGCCAAGAGGCTCTCCAGGCGCTTAACGCCGCCATTCATCTTTGCGTCACTAGTTCTTGGGTACGTCAAACTTCTTAAGGAGCATAATCTATAAAACTTTTAGGCAGGCTTATTTAAGGCCCCTTCGCCGTCAGCAGCCTGATCACCTCATTAACCCTCTCCTTGAACCTCTCGTAGCTGAACCCCTTCGCCACCTCCCTGGCCTTAGCTGAGAGCGCCCTGAGCCTCCCAGGGTCGTTAAGCAGCGACCTAATGATATGAGCAGCCTCCTCAACGCTCGTGTACCCAAGCCCCTCATCTATCCTCGAGACTATGTCAGTCCACCCTCCCCCGTCCCTGTAGACCACTGGAAGAAGCCCTGCTGCTGCGGCCTCTGCAATTGCTATCCCGAAGTGCTCAGCGAAGGGAGGGTGAAGGTATATCGACGCCTGCGACATGAGCTCAAGGATCCTACTCCTTGGCACGTCCGTCTCAAGGTGGAAGTTGCTTAGGCCCTCAGCCCTCCTCTTTAGCTCCTGTATGACTGGTCCAGAGGCCGGGCCCATGGTCCCGACGAGATAGAACTCGACCTCAGGACAAGCTTCGCCACCTCGACTAGCTGAGGAAGCCTCTTTCTCAGGCGCTATCCTGCTCACGGTCAGCGCTATCTTGCCCCTCTTGGTCCTCTCGGCAAGTGAGGAGAGCTCCTCTACGTTAACCGGGGGGTGAACTACATAAACTCTCTCGTTTCCATAAATGCTCCTTACGTGCTCGGCTGTCCATGTGCTGTTAGTCATAATAGGCCTGGTCGAGTCAACCATTGACCAGGCCTTTCTAGCCACCAGCCAATTGTAGACATTCCAGGTCACCCCTTTCCTTTGGCTTTGCGCTGTCATGAAGCCAGCTATGGCAGGGTAGTGAACGTATATCACGTCGGCCCACCTAAGCGGCATGTTGCTCTGCGTCTCAATAATTATGTCGTAGTTCTTTCTGAGACGCCTTGCAGGCCTGGCAAGCTCATCTACGGTTACGAGCCTTCTGTAGTAGAAGAAGCGCCCACTACGCCTCAGGAGCCTGGCAAGCCTAGGTTCACCAAGCACGATAGGCCTTGTAGCGTCCCTCATGCCATCACTCAGCACTCTCCATACGTTCTCATCAACATAGGCCGTGTAGAGGTCAGCCTCGTGGCCGAGCTCCCTCAGGGCCCTATACATCTCCAGGGACAGCTTCTCGCCTCCGCCGGCCTCCTCAAAGAACGAGTGAATTATCGCTATTTTCAATGTAGTAGCCCCACAAGCCAGTTTACTTGAGAGAATTTAAAGCAGGTAGGACGTGCTGACCTTTAACCCTTGTTGCGCAAGTCGCCTCTTTTTCGGTGATAGCGCACTGGCGTTTTCACGTGCAGCGCCTCCTGCTTTAAATTCAAGCGTAAAGGTTTAACGGAATCGTAAAGTAGAACCTTTCTTATTCCATATTCTAATGCCTTCGCCGCATCAATAGTAATGAACGTGAACGGTTACAAAGCCGTCCTCGTGTTATTACATAGCGTATGACTTTGCAGATGCAAGGCTTAAAATAAGTTCTGTATTACAACTGGATGGGGGTATCGCTTCAGCTAAAGCCGTCAAGGTGGGAAAGATGCATGATAACTACGAGAAGAAGCTGGTAGGTAACGCTGAGGCCTTCCTGAAGAGCAACGCTAACTCGCTCGCTAACAGGCGGATCCTACTGCTGAACGTAAGTAAGGAGTTGAGTTCGGCGCTGAACGTTATAGGCAACCTAAATTCTAAGGTCGTGGCGCTAGGTGAAACAGACGAAGTCTACGACCTGCCCTTTTACTGGAGGATAAAGTACATTAAGGCAAGCCTAAGTGAGGTCAGGTTCCCCCACTCCCTGTTCGACGTGGTAGCGATTTTCACGAACTCGACTAAAAAGCTCCCCAGCGAGGCCTCTGCCGAGCTTGCTAGGATATCAAAGCCTAACGCCAGGCTTTACCTGTTCTTACTGAGCGAAGACGCCCTGGAGGCTAGGGAGGACTACATAAAGTTGTTAGGCAACAGCTTCAGGCTGGCCAACGACGAGGGGAGCGTTCTGGTCTTCTACAACAGGAAGGCCGAGAGCAGGAGGTCTGTGAGCACTATCTACGTCTACCACCCCAACCTTGAGGGCGACGGGATCACAGAATACGCCAGGCACCTGATCTACAGACTGAGGAAGAGGGGCTTTAACGTCGTGGAGGGGCTACCGCAGGAGGAGGACGAGAGCAACTTCGTTTTAGTGGAGTTCGAGGAGGGGCTGTCCCTGCGCAATAAGATCAAGAAACTGGAAGAGTTACCAAGAAACTCCTATGTAGAGGTTCACTCGAAGATGCCTCATAAACCCAGAGGCGACTTGACTTACCTTTATCACGGGGTGCCATCGCATTATGGCTTAGACTTCTCAGGGATTCCCTGGTATTACG
>AYMD01000002.1:0-23168 GCA_000495735.1 uncultured Acidilobus sp. JCHS
GTCAGGGAGCTTAGGTACTGGGACACGTTCGTGAAGAAGGTCCCAGCGGTGGAGACTAGGCCCAAGCATGTAGCCGGGAAGCCCCAGGCTCGCTCCTATGAACGACAGGTAGGGGGAGTAGGCGCTGCCTATCATCCCCCTCGCCAGGTTGTACAGCGATATCCTCCTTATGCCCCTCCGCTGTCCTTCGTCGTTCAAGCCACTCGCGCACCTCTAGCGGCCGTTTTGACCGTTCCTCAGCGCCTTGACCAAATAAATAGGGCTCGGCCCAGGGTTAAGGCAGGGAACATGGCCAGAAGGGTAGAGGGAGTAGTAGTTCCTATGGTAACCCCTTTCAGGCCCGACGGCTCCCTTGACGTTGACGCTTTCCAGTGGCTCGCCAAGAGGCTTGTCAGCGCAGGCGTTGACGGCCTCTTCCCTAACTCAACGACGGGCGAGTTCGTTCACCTCACGGAGGAGGAGGCCGAGAGGCTCGTCAGGACGGCCGTGGCGGTCGCCCCAGCCGACGTTATGGTGCTTCCAGGCGTCAGCTCTAACAGGACCGAGGACTCCGTCAGGATGGCCAGGTCCTTCGTCAACCTGGGAGCCGACGGTGTTGTAGTTCTGCCGCCCTTCTTCTTCAGGGGCGGCGAGGAGGTCATGTACAGGCACCTGTCAGAGGTGGCCAAGGCTGTTGACGTGCCGGTGGTCATCTATAACAACCCCATCAACACGGGCGTCGTGGTGCCCGTCAGCGTCTATGTAAGGCTTGCACAGGAGTTCAGCAACGTCTCGGCGGCCAAGGTCACCTACGCCGACTTCTCCTACCTGCTCGAGCTCATAAGGGAGGTCAAGGCCGTCAGGAAGGACTTCTCAGTGCTGACGGGCCTCGACTACATGGAGCTGGCAGCCCTTGAGCTGGGAGGGGACGGCGTGGTCGGCGCCCTGGCTAACGTGGCCCCAGAGGTCCTGGTGGGCCTCTACAGGGCCTGGGACGCCGGCAACCTGGCCGAGGCCCTCAGGTATCACAGGGTCCTCCTCGAGCTCAGCAGGCTCTACTGGTACAGGAGGGCTGGCGTCGAGTCCCCAGCAGTTGTCAAGGGGGCCCTCGAGGGCCTGGGGACCCCAGTGAAGAGGTACGTCAGGGCGCCCCTCAGGCCCCTTACCGACCAGGAGGTAGCCGAGGTGACAGACCTGGCTTCAAGGGCCCTGTCAGAGCTTAGGCAGGGCTGAGGACCCTCTGCGCCCCTACCACTATGCCTGTCCCAGCCACGAACGCCAGGACGCCGAAGGTCAGGTAGAGCAGCGGGGCCCTCACTATATAGAGGCCTCCCGAGCGGGAGCCTAGTATCGTCTCGTTGTAGAGCTCGTAGGTGGCCAGGGAGTACGGGGTCCCGTTGGGGTAGCTGAAGCCTATGCTTGCCTCAAGAAGTACCCCGTCGGCCAGCGAGTAGTAGGCCGTCTCGTTCCCGATGAGCCCTAGGGGCGTGGTGAAGTTCTCTGCGAGGACGGCCACGGCGTGAGGCGACCCCTTGAAGAATATCACCTGGTGCGGCAGCCCGCTCAGCTCGTCCTGTGTGGCTAAGTAGGGCTGCGAGCTCTCAAAGACGTCCGTTGGCTGAACTATAAGCCCCCCGAGCTGGGAGAGCAGTTCAGCGCTCCCCCCAAACCTCAGCGGGTAGACAGCATAGGTTGTCATGCCCATGTAGGCCAGCTGGCTGGTCTGGTTGTACCTGACCATCAGCAAAACCCAGGCGCTCTCGTTCTTGGGGTACAGGTGGGCCGTGACGTTGTATATCAGGGCCACGTAGGTCGGGTTCTCGGGGAGGGACGAGTAATGGAGGGGCTCGTAGGGGGCCAGGAAGGCGTAGGCGAGGCCGAGGTAGAGGCCTAAGGCTATGACGCCTATGAGTATGAGGGCCACGCCCTCAGCCGTCCTCGGGTTCAAGGGTCCACCGCCTGTCAGGTCCCTGTTGGGCGTAAAAGCTTCAACCCTGCGAACGCGCTATCTAGGCCTCCTGGCTACGGCCTCGCCTGAACTACCCTCGCTCCGGCTGAGGGCCTGACGACCCAGTAGGCGGGCCTGTGAGGGAACCTCCTCACGTACTCCTCCGCCACCTCCTTACCCAAGGCCCCCCCAGCCCCCTTTGCAACGAGGGCTATGGCGGCCCCTCCGAAGCCGGCCCCAGTTAGCCTAGCCCCCAGGGCCCCGTGGGACACGGCGAACTTCACGAAGAAGTCGAGCTCAGGGGTGCTGACCTCGTAGTTCCTGGCAAGGTCCCAGTGGGCCTCGGTCAGTATCCTTCCGAGCTCGTCAATCCTGCCCGCCCTCAGCGCGTCCCTGGCCGCGACGACCCTGGCGTTCTCCCTGACCACGTAGCCTAGCCTCTTCCTCTGGATCTCGTTCAGCCCGCTGAGCCGCTCCTCCTTGACCTCCTTTGAGCTCCTGGCGCCCAAGGCCTTGAGCGCCGACTTAACGGTCTCAACCCTCTCCGAGTATGCCGTGGCGGCGATCGCCCTCCTGACCCCCGTGTGGAAGACCAGGAACTCGACGTCCCTTGGCACGGGCACCAGCTCATAGCTGAGCGTCTCGGTGTCGGCGAATACTGCCATGTCTTCCTCCCCAAGCATGACGGCCATCTGGTCGAGCAGGCCGCTTGGTACCCCCAGGAACTCGTTCTCGGCCACGTTTCCGAGCCTCGCAAGCTCCATCTTGCTCAGCCCGAGCCTCCCAAGCTCGTTCTGGGTCACGGCCACCGCCATCTCGAGGCTTGCCGAGGAGCTGAGGCCTGCCCCCATGGGCAGGTCCCCATAGACCCTGGCCTTGACGTGCACCGGCCTGAGGCCCAGCACCCTTATGGCGTGGTAGATCCCCTTGACGTAGTCTACCCACTTCCCCTCCCTTACGAGGGAGTCCCCGAAGCAGGCCTCCTCCCTGTAGGCCTCCGAGTAGACGCACGTCATGCCCTCCGTGGTTGGCTCAGACTCCATGTAGGTTGAGAGCTGTATCGCCATGGGCATCACGTAGCCCAGCGCGTAGTCAGTGTGCTCCCCGATTATGTTGACCCTGCCCGGCGACCTGACCAGCAACACCGCCTTCAGCCGCAGGAGCCTAGGAGGCCCTGGGTTTTCTGCATAGCTCTCTTGCAGGCCTCCCTTAGCCTTGACGCGTTCTCCTCAGGCACCCCGTCGTACGTGAAGTCCCACGTGGCGCTCTCAAAGCCTGCCGCGTACTTCAGCTTGTCCCTGTTCCTCAGGGCCGGGTAAACCTCAACGTGCATGTGGAAGTGAGGCCAGCTGCCTCTCAGGGGGGCCTGGAAGATGGCTAGCGTGTAGGGCATCTGCCTGTCGAAGAGCGCGTTGAGCGAGGCCAGGCCTCCCCTCAGGGCGTCGGCCAGGAGCCTCACCTCCTCGTCGCTTAGGTCGGTCAGGTACTGGACGTGCCTGAGAGGGTATATGTGAACCTCAAAGGGCCAGGAGGCGAAGAATGGCATGATGACAGCGAAGGACGGGTTCCTGTAGACCACCCTGACCCCCTCCCTCAGCTCCCCCTCAACTAAGTCGCAGACTAGGCACCTTCCCCTCCTTCTGTAGTATCTCCTCATGTTGTCAGCCATGAGCCTGGGCTTCAGGGGGAGGTAGGGGAGGGCGTAGTACTGGCCATGGGGGTGGGTCAGCGAGACCCCTATCTCCTCGCCCTTGTTCCTGAATATCAGGAGGTACACCACCCTCCTGTCGCCCATCTCCCTCCTAGTTATCGACCTCCACAGGTCAACCACCTTGGTCACGCTCTCAAGGGGGAGCTCATCAAGGTCCTTCACCTCATGTCTTGGCGTCTCGACAACAACGCCGCAGTAACCGTAGGCCTGGGCCTTCCTCTGAAGCTCGTCACCCCTCACGGGCTCCGCGTCCCTGGAGAGGGCGGCGAACCTGTTGGGCAGGTCCAGGACATCCCACCCATAGCCCGTCTCCTCTGCTCCAGGGCAGAAGGGGCAGTAGCCCTCAGGCCTCCACCTCCTCTGGGCCCTGACGCTCGAGACTATGATCCACTGGCCTGTCAGAGGGTTGTACCTAAGCTCCCTCAAGTCGCCTCAGGCGTATCACCATGGCCCGGCAAACATAAGCCTATGATGGAAACTCTGCCAGACGCTAAGAAGCGGCGAACGCCCTTGAGGGCCTTAAGGGCCGGCACAGATGATGGGAGCTGACCGTTGAAGTCTGTTAGCCCTCACAGAGGCCTTCTGAAGGCCCTCGGCCCGGACAGCCTGACTGCGGAGACCCTGTACAGCCCCTTCTCGAGCTCAAGGACGCTGGCGGCCCCTAGGCCTGACCTGTTGACCAGCTCCGCCGCCGTGTAAGCGCAGGCCTCGGAGTCCATGAGGGCCTCCAGGGTCTCGCCTACGTCAAGCTTGCCGAACTCCCTGTAGAAGTAAATGGCCGGCTCGGGGCAGTCGAGCCCCCTGAGGTCAAGGGACTTCATAGTGTCGCGAATCCCCTGTAGGAGCAGTCCTTCAGCTCCTCCACCACCTCTATGGAGTCTATGTCGAAGTGGCTCGTCCTAAGCTCCTCAATGAGCCTCTCTATGGCTGTCTCCTCCCCCTGGGCCACGACCTCAACAGAGCCGTCGGGCATGTTCTTGGCGTAGCCCGTGAGGCCCAGCATCAGCGCCTTCCTCCTCACGAAGGCCCTGAAGCCGACCCCCTGCACCCAGCCCGTCACCCTGATCCTCTTACAGGCCGCCATCCCTGAGCCCTAGGGCGCTGAGGAGCGACTCGTCAAATATGTAGTTGGCGAGCCTTGGGGTCGCCTTAACTGCTGGCCTCCCCTTGCCGGTTACCTCGCCGATCACTGAGGGGCTGTAGCCCCTCGACCTCAGCTCCTTGATTATATCGTCAGCCACGCCATCAGGCGCCAGTATCAGGAAGCCCCCGTTGGTCCCAGAGGTCGCGTTGGGCATTATGAAGTGCCTGGCCGCGAACTCAGATACCTCAGGGAAGAGCAGGGGGAAGTCGTAGAGGGTTATCTCAACCTTTGCCAGGTCCGCCAGCTCCCTCACCGAGTAGGCGCCCTGGCCAGTGACGTCAGTCGTCAGAGGTATGTGCTCGGTTGGGTCAAAGGGCTCCCCGAGCTCGGGGAGGTGCCTCTCTATGACCTCAGCTGCCGCCTTGTTCGGGGTCGATATAAGCCTCACGGCCTCCTCCTTGGCCCTCTCAAGGGCCTCGAAGGACAGGCCCTCTGCCTCAAGCTCGTCAACCACGCTCTCGTCCAGGGCCGAGACGAGGTAGGTGGTTATCGGGGCGAGCTCGCCGAAGGGCCTAGTCGCTATGAGCTTCATGCTGACCTCGACTTTGTCCTTGAACTGAGGGGGAGACCTGTCAGTGTAGCCTACGACCGTCCCTCCCATGAGGAGGCGCCCCTCCTTCGGCATCTCAACGTCGAGGAGCCTGGCCTCCACCGAGGAGGCTAAGGAGGCCGCGTTCTTCAGCAGGCCCTCCTTCACTGACTCATCCCTGGCGTTTATGACGGGGGCCACGGCGAGCCCCCTGTGGACGCCTATCACGAAGAGGTCGTTCATGGAGTTCAGCAGGGCTCCGCTTACCTGCCTCGGGTCCAGCAGGTCCCCTGTGGGGTCTATGACGTGCATTGTGTCGTTGTTAATCGCCACCAGGTAGTCGCCCTTCCCCTCCGGCAGCAGGTCGGCCAGCAGGAACTCGTCCTCCCTGAAGGGGGTTATTATGGAGTGCCCCTTGGCCACGCGCAGGGGCCTGGCCACGCGCAGCAGGGACCTATAGGCAGGTGATATCATTGAGGCGAACTTCTTGGGCTCACCCGCGTTCATCTGGTACACCTGTATCAGGACCGCCGCCCTGGCCCTGCCCAGCCCTTTGGCCCTCAGGTCGGCCTCCCTGCCCAGGGAGAGGATGAGCCTCTCGAGCTCTATGTCCGAGGGGTCCCCCGGCGCCACGTCGGCGTCCTCCCTCTCTGCTATCTCAAGGCCCAGGGGGCTCAGCTCCCTCCTGAGCTCCTCCATGGCTGGGTAGACTACCCTCACCAGGTCAACCTTAACGGCGCAGCCCGCAGCCAATGACATGGGGTCCGCGCCCAGGGACCTGTAGAAGGCTGACCTCCTCCTGATCTCGGCAAGCCTCGCGCTTACTTCAGGCCTTACCATGCTCTCAATAGAGAATTTCTCTAATAAGGGAATATAAGGGTTAGTACTATCTCTTCCCTTGTCCACCTCAGGTCCACTCAGGGTTCAGAAACTGTTTTTAATTATCAAATACGTTAGGTAATTATGTTTTCTAATAATTATTTATATAACAAGATAACAACACTTAAATTTAGCTTCAATATTTACATTAATGTGATGAACTATGGCAGCGCAGCAACAGCAGCAGGAGGGGCCCGTGAGCGCCCTTGAGGCGACCAAGAAGGCGGGAGGGGCCCTAACTAAGATGATCGTCTACATAGTCGCCTACGTCGTCGTTGCCGCAGCCGTGCAGTTCTTCATGACGATGTTTCACATCATGGCTTACTTCAAGTACGTCAACGCCATACTGGTCCTGGCCTTCGGCTGGTACATAGTTAACTCCTTCGCCGACTTCATATACTGGACCATGAGGGGCAAGTACGATCATCCGACGGCTGTTGCCTTCAAGAACATGATGAGGATCATAGGCATAGTGGCCATCATAGCGGCAGTGGTCGGAGCGGCGGTCGGAGGCATCGGCGGCCTGACGATAGGCGGCTTCCTGGGCATAGTGGTAGGCTTCTCCATACAGCAGGTCGCGGGGCAGGCCGTCGCCGGCGTATTCCTGCTAGCTGCGAGGCCCTTCAAGGTCGGTGACCACGTCAACATACTAGGCGAGGACGGCATAGTTGAGGACATAACTTCCCTGTTCACCAAGGTGAGGAAGCAGGACGGCACGGTGGTGCTGATACCGAGCTCGTCGGTGATAGGCAACAAGATCTACCTCCTGCTCCAGAAGCTCACGGGCCAGCAGTCTGGCCAGTGAGGCCTTTAGGGTCCGGCCAGCGTTTTCATATCTCTTTTTCTTAACCCCTTGGCCATCCGGTTCTAGGGCAGGCCTTGAGGCTCGTAAGGCCTGAGGACCTGAGGGCCAGGAGGCTAGAGCCGGAGGCCTACATACCTGCGATGAAGGAGCTGCTGAGGAGGGGGACGCTGGAGCTCAGCGTGGCCGTCAGGGGACAGGAGGTAGTTGAGGGGCTTGAGGACTACTGGTCCCTGAGGTCCCTGGGCTGCCAGCTACTACCGGTCACGGAGGGCCTGAGGGCCAGGGTCAACATGAGCCTTGAGTCGCTGGGCCTCTATGACGAGGTGACGGGCAGCGAGGCGAGGGTCTACGGGAGCGTCCTGGAGCTCGTGAGGAGGGACAGGCCAACACCCCTGGTCATGATAAAGAGGGCCGGGAGGGTCAGGCTGTGGGCCAAGCTGGAGTGGTACAACCCCCTCAGCCTCAGCATAAAGGACAGGACAGCCCTGTCGCTCGTTGAAGGGAAGCTCGACGATATAATGTTAAGGGGGAAGGTGTACGAGGTCTCCTCGTCTAACACGGGGGTCGCGGTCTCAGCCCTCTCAAGGATCTTCGGCTTCTCGGCGAGGCTCTACATACCTGAGACCGCAGAGCAGTTCGGGCCAGACATGATAAGGGCCATGGGCCAGGAGGTTGTCGTGAAAGGCTCGTCAACGGCAGAGCTGAGACCCCTCGTGAGAGAGGAGGCCGAGAGGGACGGCGCCGTCTTCCTGAACCAGTTCGAGAGCTACTATAACCCGCTTGCCCACATAAGGTGGACTGCCAAGGAGATCGACCTCCAGTCCAGGTTCGCCGGCCTCAGGCTGAAGGCCGTCTTCGCCACCATGGGCACGGCTGGCCACGCCGCAGGGCTGGCCACCTATTTCAGGGCCCGAAGGTCGGAGGTCAAGGTCGTCGGGGTCCAGCCCGCTGAGGGCTCGTCGATACCTGGCATAAGGAGGCATGACAAGTGGCCCTGGCCCCTCCTGGACGCCCCTGCGGAGGTAGTTGACGTAAGCGATGAGGAGGCCGCCAGGGTAGCCCTTGCGATAGCACGTGAGACGGGCCTCCTCCCTGGCCTCAGCGGGGGAGCCTCAATAGCGGCCGCCCTGAGGGTCGCGGAGGGCGAGGCCGAGGAGGCTGACTACATTGTTGTGGTCCCTGATCACGGCGTTAAGTACCTGCGGCTCTACTCAAGATACCTAGGGGCATAGGCTTGTGGGCCTCAATGCTGAGGGTCGTCCAGGACGGCATAAGGAGCCTTAGGTCGCTGCCCCTCTTCGTCAACCTTGACAGGGCCTCCTCAATAGCCGTCCTCGGTGATGTGCACGGCTATGACGATGTTGTTGACAGGTTCGAGCAGCTGGCCTACGAGTACTCTGTAGACGCGGCCCTCATGCTTGGGGACTTCGTTGACAGGGGGCCTAACAGCTCCCAGACCATAGCCAGGGTCCTCGAGCTGGCCTCCTCGAGGCCAGGGCCCTTCATACCGATAAGAGGAGACCACGAGGACCCCAGGATGAACGAGGCCTACGGCTTCTACGAGGAGGTCCTCTACATGCAGGCCACGGACTTCTACTCAATGGTAGTCCAGGCCTACTCTGAGATGCCCATAGCCGCCACGTGGAGGGGGGTCTTCCTTGTCCACGGGGGAGTGCCGTGCGCTGACTGCAGCTCGCCGGAGAGGCCGCTGAACCTGAGGGAGGCGGAGACGAGGCTCACAGGAGTCAAGGGGACCAGGAGGTACCTCGAGCTCTCGGACCCTGTGCTGTTCCAGATGGCCTGGAACGACCCCATAGGGTCGGCCACATACTTCGAGCCCAACCCGAGGGGGGACGGCATATACTTCTACGGGAGGCTGGCCTGGTCCTCCTTCCTCAGGGAGAACGGGCTGAGGCTCATAGTAAGGGCCCACCAGGTGGTGGACGGCATTGAGGTCCTGAGGAGGGACGGCAGGGGCCTGGGCAGGGTCAGGTGTGACGAGAGGCTCCCCATGAGCGAGCTGGAGGGGGGCGTGGTGACGCTCTTCTCAAGCAGGTACCACGGCGGCAGGTCAGGGGCGCTAATAATTGACGAGGAGGGGGCCACCTTCAAGTGCCTCTGAGCTTAGCCGGGTCTATCACCTGGCCCTTCCAGCTCAGGGGCGAGTGGCGGGATAGGACAAAGCCGATGAGCAGAAGCAGGGCGGGAAGCGGGGACAGGAGGAACCAGGGCCCCTTCAGGCCCTCGGCCCTCTGGCCCACGTAGGCGAGCGATGCCTGGAGGACGTAGGAGATAAGCGGGCCAACGGCGGCCGCGAGCTGACGCAACGCGATTAAGGGGACCCAGGCGAGGGGCCAGGCCAGCAGCAGGGCCAAGCCCACCGTGACCACTGCAAACCGTGTGGGGCTCATGGACCTGGCGGTGCCATATGAGATCCTCTTAGCGAGCTCCAGGAAGTCGCTAAGGCCCCTCCATGAGGTAACCCTCACCTGAGCCCTGACGTCATAGGGCACCAGCCTGACGCCGGCCCCCTTGGCGACGACCGCTAGCTCCCTATCCTCGAGGAGCGACGACCTGACCCTTGACATGCCTCCCAGCTCCCAGAAGGTGTAGGGGTCCAGGGCCCAGCAGCAGCCGTAGATGAGGGAGTGCCTGTCGTTCTCGTCAAGGGCCCTGTTGAAGCCGTAGAAGCCGTGGAGGAGCGCTGTGAAGAGGGGCTGGACAGCCTTACACAGCGAGGTCTCGCAGACAAATAGAGGCTCAAAGGCCGCCAGCTCGCCAGCCCTGACCCTTGAGGCCGCTGAGACCAGGAGACCCAGGTCACCAGAGACGTCAGCGTCAAGGAACAGCAACGTGGATCCATACGAGGCCCTCAGGGCCCCTGTCATTATGGCGTTTGGCTTAGGCGCCCAGCCCGGAGGGACCTTATTGACCCTGATCACCTCGAGGTTGACGCAGTCAGCTGACGACTTAGCCGCCTCCGCAGTGCCGTCGTCGCTCCTGTCGTCAACCAGAACAACCCTGGAGGGGCCGATCCTTGAAAGCGAGCTCATGAGCCTCCCTATGACCTTGGACTCGTTCCTGGCCGGCACCACGACAGTCACGGGCCTGGCCGGGGGAGAGGTGGGCGGGGGCCTCAGGGACCTGAAGCTCCTCAGGGCAGACCTCAGGCCGACGGCGTATACCAGTGAGACGCCGAGCGATATGATTATGTCAAGCACCATGAGCAGCGGCGTCAGCTTAGCCACCGGCTATCGCCCTCAGGGCGGCTAGGAGCTCAGATGGGTCACTTACGTAGTAGCGGGCCCTCGTGGGCCCCCTGCCGACCCTTATGGTCACTGAGCTGGGCGGAAGAGAGGCGAAGAGGTCCTCATCGTCCTGCGAGTCTCCTGCTGCCAGTATGAACTCGTAGCCCCTCCGCGAGAGCCAGAAAGAGGCGGCCCTCGGCTTGGATAGCTCGGCTAGCCTGACCTCAATGCTCTTCAGGCCCCTCACCACCGAGAGGTCCCTGTGGACGGCCACGAACCGCGCCAGCAGATCCATG
The DNA here is from genome assembly GCA_000495735.1 of uncultured Acidilobus sp. JCHS. NCBI lineage: Archaea > Thermoproteati > Thermoproteota > Thermoprotei > Acidilobales > Acidilobaceae > Acidilobus > uncultured Acidilobus sp. JCHS. Next base: position 10,540 of record AYMD01000002.1, read on the forward strand.
AGCTCGGCGGCCCTGGCCTCACCTATTGATGTGGGCGCGTTCCTGTAGTGCCACACCATGGAGAAGTCCTTCTCCTCGATCAGCGAGCCAGGGGTCCTCCTGGTGAAGGACTCCATTATCTTGCGCACGTTGGCCTTCCAGGACACATCCTGCTTTGACACGTTGAGGGTCCACGAGCCCCCGCTGTAGATCCAGGCCCCGTTCTCAGCCGCCACCTGGACCTCAGGGACCTCGCTCACAAGCTTCTCCATGTACTTCCTGGGCCTCGTCGTTATTATCACTACGTCGGTTCCAGGCCTTGAGACCAACATCCTCAGCACGAGCTTAACCTCCTCCGTGGGCTCGACCTCCCAGGGGCTCCTCACTATTGGGACGAGGGTGCCGTCGTAGTCCAGGAAGAGCACCCTGGTCCGCGAGACAGAGAACGAGCTGGCCACCATCGTGAGCGCGGTCCCCGCGAGCTTCCTGCTCGCCAGCTCCTCCTCAGCCCTTGCCTGCTCCTCCTTGACGTTGACCAGGGAGCCCACGAAATCGTAGGCCCAGGCGTTCACATCATACGATGAAACCCTTCCCTGCAGCGCCGTCATTCTGGCAGCCCTCTCAGCTGGCTGCATGTCAAGGGCCTCCTTTATCGCGTCGGCTACGCCGTCATAGTCGTGAGGGTTCACGACAACGGCCTCAACTAGTTCGCTTGAGGCACCGGCTCCCTCGCTGACTATGAGGACGCCCTTCCTGTCAACGTTGGCCGCGACGTACTCCTTCGCGACCAGGTTCATGCCGTCGCGGAGCGGCGTTATGAGCGCGACGTCAGCTAGCCTGTACATGGCGAGGAGCTCGTCGTCGCTTATGAACCTCCTTATGTAAATGACGGGGGTCCACCCGAGGGTTCCATAGCGCCCATTTATGTCGCCGACGAGCTCGTTAAGCTCCCTCCTGAGCCTGGCGTACTCCTCGACTCTCTCGCGGGAGGGCGATACGACCATAACGTAGGAGACCCTGCCCCTGTACTCGGGGTACTTTTCAAGGAGTCTCCTGAAGGCCATCAGCCTCTCAGGCAGCCCCTTCGTGTAGTCAAGCCTGTCAATCGAGAACACCACCTGTACGTCGCCCAGCCTCCTCCTGAGCTCCTCGACGACCTTCACGACGGCCTCTGACTGGGCCCTTGACCTAATTGACTCGACGTCTATGCCCATGGGGAACGCGTCAACCTTTACTAGCCTGCCCTCGAACTCGAGCGTCCCGAGGCTGTGCTCGAGCCCCAGGATCCTCCTCACGCTCTCGAGGAAGTGGTTGACGTAGTCAAACGTGTGGAAGCCCACGAGGTCGGAGCCCAGGACCCCTCTCAGGAGCTCCTCCCTCCACGGGAGGGCCCTGAAGACCTCATAGGACGGGAAGGGTATGTGAAGGAAGAAGCCTATGGGCGCGTCAGGGCCCAGCCTCCTCCTCAGCACCTCGGGGACCAACATGAGGTGATAGTCGTGAACCCAAATCAGGTCGCCGGGCCTGTAGACCGGCTCTACTGCCTCTGCGAACCTCTCGTTGACCCTCACGTACCAGTCCCAGTAGGTAGGGTTGTAGATGGCCCTCTCAAGGAAGTAGTGAAAGAGGGGCCAGAGGGTGCCGTTGCAGAAGCCCTCGTAATAGTTCTCGACCTCCTCCTTCCTCAGCCACACGGTGACTATACCCCTGACCCTCAGGGCCCTAGAGAGCCCCTCCGCGTCCTTGACGTCCTCAAGGCTAAGCCCTGGCCACCCGACCCACGTGGCCAGCCCCCTCTCGAGGAGGGGCCTCATACCGGTGGCTAGGCCTCCTGTGCTGGGGGCTAGGTCGACCTGGCCGTTGGACACCCTCACCGTGTAGGGGAGCCTGTTGGAGACCACCAGGAGCCTCCTCGCCCCAAGGACCTCAGCGAGCCCAGCCACGGCCTACCATAGCGCACGGCTGGTGGAAGAATTTAACCTAGCTGGAGTAATTGGGTCTGGAGGGCCCGCTTGGAGGAGGGGTGGAGGCTCTCAGTCCGGGAAGCCCTTGAGAGGGTCAGGAGGCAAGGCGCGATAAACGCCGTGGTCACAGTCAACGAGGGGGCCGAGGGCGAGGCCGCCAGGCTTGAGGCGAGCGGGGTCACGCCGAGGCCAATAGGGGTCAAGGACATAATATTTACGGCTGGCCTGAGGACTACTATGGGCTCAAGGCTGTTCTCTGACTACGTGCCCACAGAGGACGCTACCGTGGTGGCCAGGCTGAGGAGGGCCGGCTACGTGGTGATAGGCAAGACTAACACGCACGAATTCGCCTCGGGGGTCACGACCACCTCCTCGGTCTTCGGCCCGACCAGGAACCCGCACGACCCTGACAGGATAGCCGGGGGCAGTAGCGGGGGCAGCGGTGCCGCCGTAGCAGCAGGCGTCCTCGACGCGGCCCTCGGGACCGACACCTCGGGCTCTGTGAGGATACCGCCGTCCCTCTGCGGCGTCTACGGCATGAGGCCTAGCCCTGGGCTCGTGCCGAGGGGAGGCGTGTTCCCCCTGGCCCCCACCTTTGACGAGGTAGGGGTCATAGCGAGGGACCTGAAGGTCCTGAGGGACGTAATGACTGTCATAGCCAGGTACGTCAGGCGCCCAGCCCCCGTCAGCAAGAGGCCCAGGATCGGTGTCCCCAGGAGGCTCATGAGGGCTAGCAGGGAGGTGGAGGAGGCCTTCTGGGACGTCATAAGCGGCTTCGACTACGTTGAGGTCAGGCTGCCCACAGCTGAGAGGCTGGGCGCCTGGGCCTTCTCAGTCATAAGGCTCTCAGAGGCCTCAAGGGTCCACCTCAGGTACAGGGACAGGTGGGGCGAGTACTTCCCTGACGTCAGGAGGCTGCTCGAGAGGGGTCTCCAGTACTCTGCCGTTGACTACGTTGAGGCCAGGGAGGTCCTCAGGAGGGTGAGGGCCGAGGTCAGGAGGGCCCTGAGGGAAGTTGACGTCATAGCGATGCCCACGACGCCCGTGGAGGCCCCCAGGCTAGATGAGGTCCTGGGCAGGGAGGACGAGGTAAGGTCAACGTTAACGGCCAACACCTGGCTCTCGCCGATGGCCGGGCTCCCAGCCATAACGCTGCCCCTGATGAAGGTCAGGGGGTTGCCAGTTGGGCTTGACCTGATGGGGAGGGGTGACTGGGAGCTAATAGAGGTCGCCGAGAAGGTGGTCGAGAACGCATTATAAAGATTAAAAAGAATAAAAAGAATTAAGATTTTAAGTTATCTTAAGGCGGACATGGGGCAGGGTATACCGCGGTCCCGTTCTTATAAGCTGATGGGTAGAGGAGGTTGTAGGTAGTGGTGCCGTTAGGCCAGACCCAGACCTGCGCCGGTATCGGGTTCTCGCCGACCTGCATCCCGTTGGAGGTCACGTTGAATATGCCGTCAATGGTCATGACCTTCCCGCTTATGTCGCTAAGGACAGCGGCCTTCAGCGCTGACGGGCTGAGCGAGCCAGCGTCCATTATGGCTAGCTCAATTATGAGCCCGGCGTTGAAGCCCGCTATGGCCAGGAAGTTCGGCGGGGTGTGGTAGGTGCTCTCCCACATGGAGGCGAACTCATCATAGGTCGGCCCCCACCACCTGAGCCCGAGCTTCGCCGCGAGCTGCGGCGTCTACCTAACTATGGTATCTGGTAAGTCCTGGCCATCTCGAGCCTGGCCCTCTCATAGGGACGCAGCTTGAGCAGGCACCTCCTGTCCATCCTAATCCTGCCCGAGTCAGAACTCGGCACGCCAGTGACCAGGTTAACGAACGTTGTCTTCCCAGCCCCGTTAGGGCCTATAAGGGCCTTAACTGCCCCAGGCTCTATGTTCATGGAGAAGCCGTCAACTGCCCTCAGCCTGCCGAAGGACTTAACGAGGTCTATGGCCTCCAGCATGGCGCTGCCCCCTGTACACACCCCTTTCTACAATAATATGTCTTTATTAGGTCAAGGGCCTTACGTCCGTACTGCAAGGGGTTCGTCTTGGCGAGGGAGCCGTTGAGGCTCACGCCGCCGGCCATAGTTGTCCACGGCGGCGCCGGGTCATGGGAGGGCAGGGACCTTGAGATAGCCCTGAGGGAGGTCATGAGGGCCGCCGAGGCAGGCCTTGAGGCAGCGCGCACTGGCTCCTCCGTAGACATGGTGGTCGAGGCCGTGGCCTACATGGAGGACTCAGGCCTCTTCAACGCTGGCATCGGCTCAACCCTTGACTTCGAGGGCCACGTAACCATGGACGCGGCCGTCATGAGGGGGAGGGACATGAGGGCTGGCGGCGTAGCTGGCGTCACCTACCCCAGGAACCCGATAAGGCTGGCCAGGGTCGTCATGGAGAGGACGCCCCACGTCCTCCTGGTGGGCCATTGGGCGGACGCCCTGGCCTCAAGGCTTGGGCTCGCGAAGCACCCTGGGCCCTCCCAGAGGGCCCTCGAGAGGTGGAGGAAGCTCAAGGAGAGCGGGGGCGGAGGGGACAGGCTTTACGCCGAGTGGCTCAGGATGGCAAGGGGGCTCGGCTACGACACTGTTGGCGCTGTGGCCGTTGACGCTGAGGGCGTGACGGCCGCGGCCGTGAGCACGGGCGGCGTGACCCTCAAGCTCCCAGGCAGGGTCGGGGACTCGCCAATAGTCGGCGCAGGCCTCTACGCTGACGCCAGGACGGCCTTCTCGGCCACGGGCGTCGGCGAGTACATAATCTCAGTAGGGCTCTCGCTTAGGGCCGCCATTACCTACGAGGTCAGGGGAGACATAGTTGCAGCTGTCGAGGGGCCCCTCTCCCTCCTCACAAGGCTCTTCGGCCCAGGCACGGCGGGCCTCATAGGCATAAGCGCCAGGGGCGAGGCCTGGGCCTCCTTCAACACCAAGGCTATGCCGTGGGCAGCCCTTGACTCTGCTGGCAAAAAAGGCCCTGATGCAGGACCTCAAGGAAGCTTAAAAAGGCCTGTGGGCGTTTAGGCTGAGCGTAAGCGGTGGGACCCGGGTTGGCGGGCAGGAGGTCCTCCTTGTCAAGGGCAGCGCTGGCGGCCATAGTAATCGTGATAGTCGTGGTGGCGATAGCTGGGGGCGTCGGCTACTATTACGTTAGCAGGCAGCACGTGACAACGACAACTCCAACGACAACTACGACGACTCCTCCCATAACCACGACGACAACTGTATCGCCCTCCTACTCCCTCTCACCGCCTGCTGTCAGCAGCTACACCACGACGGCGGGTACCCCGATATCCATCACTTTAACCACGTTCACCCCGTCCCCCGGCTCGTACGTGCTGATATACGCTGGCAACGGGTCTATCATCAACACCACCCAGAACTTCGCCGCCCTCGTCTACAGGTACCCAGGCCGCTACCTTGTGTACTACCAGGTCTTCAGGAGCGGACAGCTCGTGGGCAGCTCCCAGGGCAACCTGATAGAGGTGCTCGTGGCGCCCCCAGCATTCAACTCCTCCTTCGCCCAGCTGATCACGGTCCCGGTCATAACCCTGGTCAACCTGACTGAGCCCATAGTCTCGGTGGGCCAGGCTGTTCACCTCATGGCCGGCTTCCTCCAGCCGCCAACTGGGACGAACATGACAATAAAGGAGTACGTGTGGGACCTCGGCAACGGCACGACGCTGACCATACCCTCAAGGAACGGGACTGGCTACGCCGTTGAGGTCTGGCTCACGGGCTCAGGCAACGTGACCTACCTTGAGCCTGCTAAGAACCCGATAAGCGTGACCTACAGCTCGCCTGGGCTTTACGCTGTGTCCCTCACGATAGTCACAGAGAACATAACGACGAAGGCCACGTACAGCTACACGACTTATTACACCATAGCCGTCAGCTCGCCAACGATGCCCTTCTCGCTCTTCAGGCCCCTCGTCTCGGTGCCCAACCCGGGCACGATAGTAGTTGCTGAGAACGTGCCCGGAGGGCCGTTCAGCTTCGACCCAGACATAGACTACGAGAGCGTGGGCTTTGAGGTCATATCTAACGTCTATGGGACCCTCATACAGTACTTCGGAGCCAACACGACCAAGTTCATACCTGTTTTGGCTGAGTACGTGCCCACGGTCGGCAACGGCATAAACTCAAACTACACGGAGTACACGTTCAAGCTCAGGCCTGGCCTCAGGGCATCAAACGGGGACCCGATAACAGCATATGACGTGTGGTACAGCGTGATAAGGGACTTGCTCTGCGCGGGCGGCACGCCAGGCACCCCAGGGTGGATACTGACACAGTACCTCATACCAAACTACACGCCCTTCACGTTCGTTGTCACAGCGCCTAACGACACACAGGGGGCCGAGAAGATAATTAACGCGGTCACCTATGACAACGTTACTAACACGGTCACGTTCCACCTGCCCAAGCCAACCTCGCCTGAGGCGTTCTTCACTGCAATAGCTGACCCGCTCGGCGCCGGCGTGCTTGACGCCAAGTGGCTCGAGCAGGTTGGTGCTGGCATCAACTTCACGGGCCTGTACAACCACAACATGACCCAGCTGGCCGAGGCCTTCTACCAGTACGAGCAGACGTGCAACGAAGGTAATTATAACACCGAGGTCCAGTGGCCTCCGCCCACCGCAGGCTTCACGGGGCCTTACTACGTTGCCGCCTACACGCCGGGCCAGAGCGTAGTCCTCAAGCCCAACCCCTACTGGCCCAACGATATACCCTACATACCGAGGCCGAACACGACCGTGATAATATACTGGGTCAAGGACCCCCAGACCGCCTACGAGATGTTCGCCTCTGGGCAGGCAGACATAGTAACAGGCCTGCCGAGCAGCTACGTGCCCCTGCTCCAGCAGCTCGAGGCCAAGGGCCAGGCAAAGCTCTACTCTTTCCCGACGCTGAGCGAGTTCTTCTTCATATTCGTCATCAACGTCAGCCAGAGCGCTTTGCACTCCATAAACCCGTCGTACTCGATACCAAGCTGGTACTTCGCCAACCCGCTCGTGAGGAAGGCCTTCGCCTACGCCTTCAACTACACGCAGTACATAAATGACATAGTGGGCAACGTGAAGTATCACTTCAACTTCGGCAGCCCCTACTGCGGGGTCCTTATATCAGGCCTCGACTACTACATACCTCCGTCTGAGCTCACAGGCTGCCCGACCTTCAACCTGACGTACGCAAGGCAGCTCATGGAGGAGAGCGGCTTCTACAACATAAGCGTGTACTTCCCGATAGTGATAGCGAGCGGCGACGTGACCGACTTCACCGCCGCCCAGATGTGGGCCGAGGCGCTTCAGGCCATAGACCCCAACATACACGCCCAGCCCATCTACATGCCCTTCTCAACGCAGATAAGCTACATGGTGCCCGGCCAGAACCCCATGGCCATATACTACATGGGCTGGATAGCTGACTACCCGCTGGCCTCAAACCTCGTGAACGCCATGTACCTGCAGGGAGGCACCTTCCCAGCGCCTAACGGCTGGGACGTTGACTACCTCATAAACCTCAGCGCCTACTTCAACGCCTCCAAGATAAGCTGGCCAGGGCTTGACAAGAGCGTTGAGCCCTACATAGGCAAGATGCTCTGGCAGGAGGCCATGCAGTACCAGAGGCTAAACGAGCTCATACTGAAGGCCGACGAGGCAGAGCTGGCCAACAACGTGACCGCGGCCTACCAGCTCTTCAGGGAGGCCGAGAACATAGCAATTCAGCTCTACATGTACGTCTACACCATACAGCCCAACTTCTACTGGGTAGTCAAGCCCTACATGCACGGCTACATGGGGATGATATCATGGGAGGAGAACCCAATGGTGGGCGGCGCCGGCTGACAGCTGGTACTTCTGGTGGGTCAAGGGCTGAAGCTTTAGAGGCGCTGCCAGCCATATCATTTTGTTTTTATTTATATTTTTAATGCCTATGGTAATCCTTTATCTTTTTAACCCACTCGCAGGGGGTTCCCGCTGAGAGGGGAGCAGGGATAAAGCTCTGGCAATACATTGTTAGGAGGTTACTTTACTACATACCCACCCTGATAGGCCTTACAATCATAGTCTTCGTCCTCATGCACGTAGGGCCCATCAACAAGCTGATAGCCGTCTACATAAACCCGAGGCTCACAGGCGCCGCGAGGCAGCAGCAGATACAGATGCTGATACAGAAGTTCCACCTCAACCAGCCCATTTATGTGCAGTACTTCTACTGGCTGGCCTCCATCTTCCAGGGGAACCTGGGCTACACCAACACGCCCATATTTAGCGGCCCCGTCACCCAGGCCATAGCCCTCTTCTTCCCTAACACGGTCCTCCTGGCCGTGTTGGGCGGCGTACTGACCTGGGTGCTCGGGATACCCCTCGGCACGTGGTCAGCCGTGAGGAGGGACAAGCCGGACGACGTCGCCATAAGGGTCTTCTCCTACACGCTCTACGGGATGCCGATATACCTGATAGCGGTGATCCTCATAATAATATTCGCGGTGTGGCTGAAGGTCCTGCCCCTCGCTGGCACCGTGAACCCCTCGCTCCTAGTAGGCCTGCCCTGGTACAAGAACGGCATATCTTATCCCACCCACGTGCTGCTCATAGACGCCCTCATACACGGCGACTGGTACATAGCGCTTGACGCCCTTGAGCACATAATCCTGCCGTCACTGACTATAGCCCTCGCCGTCATGGCAGGCATCATAAACATACTGAGGGCCTCCATGCTTGAGGTCCTCGAGCAGGACTACGTCAGGTTCGCGAGGAGCAAGGGGCTGCCGGAGAGGATAGTGATAAATAAGCACGCGAGGCCCACGGCGATGTTCCCCGTCTACACGAACTTCGCCTACACGGTCGCGGGCCTTCTGGGCGGCGTGGTCATAGTGGAGTCAGTCTTCAACTACCCAGGGATAGGGTACTGGCTGACTCAGTCTATGCTTAACAATGACATGGGTGGCATAATGGCTGGGACCCTTCTCTTTGGAATAGTATTCGTGACGACGAGCCTAGTCCTCGATATAGTGTTTGCCTTAAAGGACCCGAGGGTCAGGCTAGGGTGAGAGCATGGCTAAGGGAGGGCTTACGTCAAGGATCCTCACGCCCGAGAGGAAGCTGTCCCTTCAGGTGTTCTTCTCAAACAAGTTGGCCGTAGTGGGGCTTGTCATAGTTCTCGCGTACGTCGCTGACGCGCTGATAGTTCAGTTCGCGCCATGGCTGATAGGACTGAAGTACCCGTTCAAGGTGATACCTGACTACAGCAACCCGGTGCCTCAGCCCCCCTCGTGGAAGCACCCCTTCGGGACAACGTACCCAGGCATTGACTTGCTGAGGGCTGTCATAAAGGCCATAAGGTTTGACCTGGGCCTCTCTGTAGTTATCGTGGTGCCTGGAGCCCTGCTGGGCATTGTGATAGGCATTGTGGCAACGTACTTCGGCGGCTGGGTTGACGACGTTCTCATGAGGCTCACGGACATATTCTTCAGCGTCCCCTACCTGGTCCTGGCCATAGCCATAGGCTACGCCCTGGGCAGAAACATAACCAGCATGGTCATAGCCCTCATAATAGTCTGGTGGCCCCTCTACGCCAGGTACACGAGGAGCGTCACGCTCCAGGTCAAGGAGCTGACCTTCATAGAGGCCGCCAGGGCCGCAGGGGCGAGCAACTACAAGATCATGTTCAGACACATACTCCCCAACGCCCTGCCCCCAGTCCTGGTGCAGATGTCCATGGACTTGGGCACCATAATGCTCGTGATATCAGGCCTGGCCTTCATAGGTTTCCTGCCGGTCGCTAACATACCTGAGCTCGGCTACCTGAGCACGCTGGGCCTCAACTACATCAACACGGCCCCCTGGACGGTCTTAGTGCCTGGCGTCTTCATAGTTATTTTTGCCGTGGCGGTCTACCTGCTTGGCATGGGCCTCATGGACGTGATAAACCCGAGGAGGAGGAGCTCGCTGTGAGCGCTGGCAGGGAGCCAATAGTCACGGTCAGGAACCTCAGGCTCTGGTACTACACAAGGAGGGGGGTCTACAAGGCCCTCAACGGCGTTGACCTTGAGGTCATGAGGGGCGAGGTGCTTGGCGTAGCCGGCGAGAGCGGCTGCGGCAAGAGCACGCTGGGCCTCACCATAATGGGCCTCCTGCCGAGGAACGCCGCCATAGTTGACGGCGAGGTCCTGATCGACGGCTTTGACGTGGTTAAGCCCCTCAGGGAATACTATAAGAAATCCAAGAGGTTCAGGCCTGACAAGAACGAGGACGTCCTGAAGAGGCTGCATAAGGAGATGATGAGGATCAGGGGCGTTAAGGTAACCATGGTCTTCCAGGAGCCCATGACAGCTCTAAACCCTGTCATGCCGGTAGGGTACCAGATAGCTGAGGTTGTGCTTCAGCACAACATGTCCCTGCTGGCCAAGAGGAGGCTGGCCAGGGCCAGGGCCACGAAGGACGACGTTAAGGAGGCCCTGAACTTCCTCAGGGCCAACGACTACGCCGGGCTCATAGAGTACGTGAAGGCCAAGGGGCTTGAGGGGCTTGAGGACCAGATGATAGCTATCTGGAGGAGGAGGGACCTCCACGACCTCGTTAAGGAGATAAGGGTACTTAGCCTGTGCTGCGACCCGGTTAATCCAATAGCTGAGAGCGGCCTGAGGTACACGGCCAGGACCAACAAGCTCCCTGCGGCGCCGGTTATCAGGCAGCTCGTGAGGAGGGAGCTCGTGAAGGAGGGCTACAGGAAGGCCGCCGAGTTCCTGGGCCTCCTCGGCATGCCTGAGCCTGAGAAGGTCGTCAGGATGTACCCTCACGAGCTGAGCGGGGGCATGAGGCAGAGGGTGGTGATAGCGACGGCGATGATAAACAACCCGGAGCTCGTGATACTCGACGAGCCCACCAGCGCCCTGGACGTGACGGTCCAGGCCGGCATACTTGAGCTGCTGGGAGAGCTCAAGCAGCAGACGAACGCGGCCTTCATTTTCATATCGCACGACCTGAGCATCCTCTACCAGGTCTCTGACAGAATAGCCATAATGTACGCCGGCAAGGTCATTGAGGTCGGCCCAAGGGACGCAGTGTTCAGGGAGCCCAAGCACCCCTACACGCAGATGCTCATGGAGGCCGTGCCGACCCTTGAGCCCCACGAGCTCAAGGGGATAAAGGGCGAGGTGCCTGACCTCAGGAACCCGCCCAAGGGATGCATGTTCCACCCAAGGTGCCCATACGTAATGCCAATATGCAGGGAGAGGGAACCCCCGATGGTCGACTTAGGGCACGGGCACAAGGTCGCGTGCTGGCTTTACTCTGGGGGTGAGAGGAAGTGATAATAGCTGGCAGGAACCTTAAGGTTTACTTCCCAGTCAAGGGCGTCAGAGGCGCCTCCGTTAGGGCCGTCGACGACGTTGACATAGAGGTCGGGGAGGGCGAGATTGTAGGCCTAGTGGGCGAGAGCGGCAGCGGCAAGACAACGCTTGGAAGGACATTAATCAGGCTGATTGAGCCAACAGCTGGCGAGGTCCTCTTCGAGATACCTGACCATGATCTCGAGAGATATGACGAGGCCAGGGAGAGGGGGGACGCCGAGACCATGAAGTTGATATCATCCAAGCACTCGGCCCTCAGGCTCAAGGGCAAGGCGCTTAAGGAGTTCAGGAGGAAGGTCGGCATAGTTTTCCAGGACCCCTACTCCTCACTGGACCCTAGGCTGAGGATAGCTGACATAATAGCCGAGCCGATGATCGAGACGGGCGCCTATGATAGGGACAAGGCCATGGAGAGGGTAATTGACCTCCTCGAGGAGGTCCAGCTGTCCCCCGAGTTCGCGGACCGCTACCCTCACGAGCTCAGTGGAGGGCAGAGGCAGAGGGTGGCCATAGCGAGGGGCATAGCCACCAACCCCCGCTTCGTGGTCCTTGACGAGCCCACCAGCGCCCTGGACGTGTCCGTGCAGGCCGAGATACTTGAGCTGCTGAGGGAGCTGAGGGAGACGCACAAGATGGCCATGCTCTTCATAACGCACAACATCTCCGTGGTCTCATACATGGCCGACAGGATCTACGTCATGTACGCGGGCAAGGTTATGGAGAAGGGCCCGAAGGCCGAGGTCATAAGGAAGCCCGCTCACCCCTACACCCAGGCCCTCATATCAGCGGTGCCAGAGGTCGGGAGGCAGATGAGGAGGGTTGTCCTAAAGGGGGACGTGCCGAGCCTGGTGAGCCCGCCTAAGGGCTGCAGGTTCCACCCGAGGTGCCCTGTTGCCATAGCTACCTGCGGCTGGACCGCTGACGAGGTGGCTGAGGCCCTGAGGAGGGTCCTTGAGGCAAGGTACCCTGAGCTGTCCCAGAGGGCTAGGCTGAGGCCCCTGGGCGAGCTGGAGCTTGAGGTAAAGGGCCTCAGCGCCCCTGAGCTAAAGGACGTTGTTGAGAGGGAGTCAGAGTTCAACAGGGCCCTTAAGTCTATCCAGTCGGTGTCAGAGGAGGGCGGCAGGGTAATGGTCAGGCTGACCAAGTACTCGGAGCCCCTCATGGTTGATGTGGCCAGGGGCCACCTGGCAGCCTGCCACCTTCTCTCGGCCTCCTCATAGCTGACCCTCGCCCGAGGGCCTGACCCCTTTTATACCTAAGCCCACAAAAGAGGGACCGGTGGCGGGGGCAGGGCCCCCAGGGGTTGCAGAGTAAAGGGGCCCTGGGAGGAACCCCCTGGGGAT
>AYMD01000002.1:23188-75137 GCA_000495735.1 uncultured Acidilobus sp. JCHS
CACGGGCCGTCCGCCCAAGACGGATGACATAGGCCCCGTCCCCCGCCACCGCTCCTTGACCACTAAATAACTCTAAGGACCAGCTCCTCGCCGTACCCAACGACCGCGCGCCTGAACCCCCTCAGGGCCGAGTCAAGCTCAGGGTCCCCCGTGTCAACCCTGAGCGACCTGAGCCTGAGCGCCTTAGACTTGGCCGCTACAACCACTATGTTGTCAACGCCTACCCTCCTTATAACCTCGGGGCTCAGCTGCTGGTTCCCCCTCCCCAGCAGGAACCCCTGTCCCCCTATCGGCGACACTATGACTTTGGCCTTGGGGTATCGCTTTAACAGCTCCAGCATGCCAGCCTCGTTCAGGTCGCGCCCCACGAGCCTTCCGTCGACGACAGCGTCGAAGCCGAGGAGCGTCTTGCTGATGCCGAGCCTCCTGGCTATGGCAGCCACCGTGGAGCCCGGGCCAAGTATGTAGAGGACCCCGCGCTCCATGTTCTCCACGACATATGAGGCTATGGCCTCCAGCTCCTCCTCAGCGTAGGAGGCCACCTCCTTGCCTGACCTGACAACCTCTTCGGCCGCCGGCACCAGGGCCGTGCCGTAAAGCCTCAACCTCAGCTCGTCCCTCCTGAAGGCTTCCTCGTCGATGTCCAGCACCTCGGCCCTCTCAACCCTCACCTCTCCCCTGAGGAACCTCTCGGCTGCTATGGCCGCCATGGCTGGGGTCTCGGCGAAGACGCCGCTGTACATCTTGACCCCGCTCGGGACCCCAAGCACGGCCACCCTCTCGTCAACCACCTCGACGATGTCCCGCGCCGTCCCGTCTCCCCCCACGAAGACTATGAGGGGAACCCTGCCCACGGCCTCCCCGGCGCACCTCCTGGTGTCCTCAGCTGACGTAGGCCCCTCCTGCGGCGCGCATCCCATGACCTCAAGGCGGCCCCCCAGCCCCGCCTCCCTGGCCTCCGCCTCGCCCATCTGGCCGGGCGGCGCCAGGACCCTGATGTCAGGGCTTAGCGACCTGAGGAACTCCACGGCCCTCCCCGGGGCGACCGGCCTGGCCCCGAGCTGGAGGGCCCTCAGGTAGGCCTCGCCGTCAGTGCCCTTCAGTCCCACCCTCCCGCCCATGCCGGCTATCGGGTTAACTATGAGGGCCAGCTTCGCCTCCACGGGCCCCTCTCCGGCCAGGGGCGGGGGAGCCCGGCTTTTTCACCAGTAACCCCTTCGGTGCCGAGGTTGAGGAGGTCGCTTAGCGAGGTCATAGGGGCCGTCATAGTGCTAGCCGTCGTGGTCCTGGCGGCCCTCTCCCTCCTGAGGCTGGGCTCGCAGGTGGTCCTTTACGCTGAGAGGGTCTCTTCATCCCAGTTCGCCAGGGAGGCCCAGATGTCGTCACCCCCTGAGATGAGCGTCGTCCTCAGGAACTCAAGCCTCTACCTCCTGGTCAGCTCGTCAGTCCCCCTCAACATAAGCTACGCGGTGATACAGGAGGCGGGCAAGGTCTACGTCGAGAGGGTTGACGAGAGCGTCTCGGGGCAGGCCCTCCTGAGGCTCCTCACCAACTACAGCTGTCAGAACGTCAGTATATTCCTCGTCAGCTCCACAGGCGCGGTGTTCAGGTATGAGCCCTACAACGACCCCCTGCTCATGGGCAGGGCGCCTCAGGGCGTTGACTACTTCAGCTGCGTCTTCGTCAACTCCACGGGCCCCTCAAGCGCCTCCTCAAGCCCAGGGTACCAGCAGGTCTACCTGGGGCCTGACGCCTTCAGGCTTCCAAACAACGTGGCGCTCGTAGGGCTTCAGGGCAGCGGGGGCTCCTTTGAGAGCGCAGGGAAGCTCCAGGTCAAGGTCAGGATGAGCGGGTGGTTCTGCAGCGAGAGCGTCGTGGCAAGCGTCGGTAACGTCAACATCTCAAGGTCCTTCAGCGGCCCAATGGCCTACCTCGGCTGGGTTAACGTGAGCGGCGTCAACGTGAGCCTCCTCGCCTTCTGCCAGGGGTGGAGCACGGGCGTCGTGATACTGCCCGCCTCAGGCTACGTCACCTTCAGCGCCGTCGTGAACGCAAATGTCACGGCCCAGACGCCCTACACCGCGCCCATAGGCCCGGTCACTGCCGCGGCCCTCGGCTTCACGGGCAACTTCACGGCCAGCGGCTCCACGAAGTTCCTCTGGTCAGGCTGGACCAGCGGTGGGCTGTACTACTACTGGGGCTTCTACTCGCGGGCCAGCGGCAAGGGGACGACCCCAGGGCCCATCACATTGCTTGTAGGCTACAACCTCAGCTTGGCCAGCGGCGGCAGCTTCACCTTGAGCGCCGTCATAAATGCTACAGTCTTGAAGTTCACGGGCAACGCCAGCCTCACCCTTGACGTGCCCGGCCCCGTCACGTTCAAGGCCTTAAGCCTTTCGGCGTCAGGTTCATACCCGCCCATGATCGGCGCCCTCATGAGCTCCCTACAGTACGTGACCCCCTCGATCTACCTGACCTTCTACACGCAGGAGGGCGCCGTCACGAGGTCTGTCAGCTCGGGGGAGTTCCTGGTGCCGTTCTACCAGGTCGCCGTGACTATGCCGTATGGGCCCTCAGGGCTGCTCGAGGTAGGCCCCCAGCTCAAGCCTGCTAACAACGGCTGGATCGCCTACGCTGTCAACGTAACACCGTTCCCCTTCGTCACGCCAACCATGTTGGAGCTCAACTCAACTGGGGTAGGAACCTTGGTGCTTGTGTCGCCAACGTGGCTCAGCAGCTCCCTTCAGGTAGGGCCGTTAACGGAGGGCGGCCCGGTCATAGCTATACCTCTCGGCGTAGACCCCCTCAGCTGCGTCAGCCCCATGGTTGCGCAGCTGAGCCTTCAGGGCTACCAGGCCTACGCGAGGCTCCCCTGGTCCAACCTGACAGAGGGCACACCCCCGGGCGCCTACCTGCTTTACTGTAAGGGGCAGGGCGGCTACCTGGCCATAATATCATAATAGGGGCCCGCGGAAAGCCCTAGAGCGGCCTTGGAGTCGCTGGGACCAGAAATAATATATGACGAGGCCCGCTGGAGGACCCTGGCCGCCAAGAGGGGCAGGGCAACGCCTGTCCTGAGGGCCTTCATGGGGGCAGGCCTCGAGGCCTACGTGTTCGGGAGCGTGGCGAGAGGTGACGTGAGGCCGGAGAGCGACGTTGACGTCGTTATCCTTGACCCGGCGCCGCCCTACCTGGTCGAGCTGGCGATCGAGAGGGCAGGCCTCAGGGCCTACAGCAAGGAGATAGTCCAGGCCACCCCCTCCTACGTCCCAAAGGCCTACATATACCTGGACCCTGATGAGGAGCTTGTCGTCAGCTTCCCCCTGGCCAGGATGAGGCCGAGGGAGCAGGAGTTCTACAGGTGGGGAGGCCTGCTTGACGCCAAGGGGGTCATGGAGGGGAGGAGGGTGCCTGGCGTCAACAAGGGGCTGATAGCGATAATCCCTACGCCCAGGGGGCACGTTGAGGTCCCCGTGGCGGGCCACGAGGGGGAGGTGGCCAGGCTCCTCAGGGTCTCAATGGACATAGTGAGGGAAAGGCTCAGCGTCCTCGGCAGGAGGAGGGAGGTGGGCAGGACGGGCACGTTCATAAAGGAGGAGGTGCCTCCTGAGGAGCCCATAGAGGAGGCCGTGAGGAGGCTGGCTGAGAGGAACGAGTTCTTCAGGAGGTCCGTCACGGCCTGAGCTCTGCTTTATAAAGGACAGGGCTAACAGGCGAATAGGACCACCATGAGCGAGCAGCCTGTCCGCATAGCGCTGGTGGTTTCAGAGTTCAACTATGACGTGACCAGGGTCATGGAGGAGAAGGCGATCTCGCACGCGAGGTTCCTGGGCGCCGAGGTGCCCATAGTCTTCAGGGTGCCAGGGGTCTACGACTCCCCCTTCGGCGTGCTCCAGGCGATAAAGCTCGACTACGTCGACGCCGTGGCCGTCATAGGGGCCGTCATACAGGGCGAGACAAAGCATGACGAGGTGGTGGCCAACCAGGCCGCCAGGGCGCTCATAGACATAAGCCTCCAGTACGGCAAACCCGTGACCCTGGGCGTCATAGGCCCAGGCGCCTCAAGGGTTCAGGCCCTCGAGAGGGCTGAGGAGTACGCCAGGAGGGCCGTTGAGGCCGCTGTCAAGCTCGTGAGGAGGCAGAGGGCGCTGGCGGGCTCCAGGCCTGCCGCGGGCCAGACGCTCACGGTGGGGTGAAGTTGGAGGTAAAGCTGACCCTGGTGGAGCTCAGGGGCTACAGGGATTGGACTGAGCTCCTTGGGAGCGACAGAGAGTGGAGGATACAGTCAACCCAGGCCAGGCTATACGAGGTGGCCTCAAGGGCCTCCGCATCTGCCTCCGCCCTGGCCGTGCCCCTGAGGTATGACTATATTCTGCTCGTCACAACGGGGCTTGAGGAAACGGAGGTCAAGGAGGTAGTTGACGAGATAGCCGCGGCCGCCCCCGTGGGCGTGAGGCACGCCTCGGCGTGCGCCAGGAGGCCCACTGATGCCGTCGCCAAGGCCTTCAGGGCCCTGAGGGGAGGACCTGCTGACCCCTGCCTCGGGGACCTGACGGTCATAGCTCACGTAGACCTTGACGATGTGACCTCCCTCACCGAGTCCACAGACCCTGTCGAGGCCTATAGGCAGGTCCAGTCGCTCCTGAACGGCGTGTCCTCAGTGACCTTCCCAGCCGGCGGCATAGTTCAGTACCTTGGAGGCGACAACATACTCGTCATAATGCCCACCGAGGGCTATGAGGGGCTCGCCCAGGACCTGGCCTCGCTCGCCAAGGTCAAGGTGGGGGTAGGCGTCGCGCGGAGCGGGAGGGAGGCCTCGGCGTTAGCCACCGAGGCCCTTGACGAGATAAGGAGGAACAGGTCCCTGGGGCCTGTGAGGGTTAGAACCTCCAAGGTCCTCCTCAGTACACGATCCCCCTGAAGGCCACCCTGTGAGGTCCCCCTGGACTCCAGGAGTACCCCTCGGGCCTGAGCGTGGGCCCCGCGAGCTCCTGTAGCCCCTCCCTCTCCTGCCCAACCCATATCATGGCCCAGGCCCTGAGCAGGCCCAGGTCATCCAGCTGCCTACGGGCCCTCTCGCTGACCCCTATATCAAGCCCCTCGTCCACGTGAACCCTCGATATAGGGGTGACGGGCCCGCAGGTGTACATCAGCACGAGGCCCCCGTAAAGGGTAGCGTACCAGAGGGACTTGAGCTCCCAGCCCCACCTCGGGTCGGGGCTGAAGGGGCTGAGGGAGCTGTACTGCTCCTCCAGCCTAGACAATATCAGTGGGTCAGGCCCGAAGGGCGCGCTCTCAAGGACAGCTGACACAGCTAAGCACCTAGACGAGGCCAGGATAACTGCTGGCCTGACCTGGAAGGAGCTCAAGGGGCTCAGCCTCACATGTGTATGGTTGTTGAGGCGCCGCCCCGGGCTCCCCCTACCTCGGCGTTGAAGTAACCCACTATGACCGCGTACTCGTTGACCAGGGTCCTCACGGTCCCCCCTATTGACGAGGGGTTTATCCCCTCCTCGTACAGCACCCTGCTGACAACTATGGTGTCAGGGCTCTCAAGCTGAGGCTGGAATATCACGACGCAGTCGGGGCACACGCTGACGAGCCTCGTGAGGAGCTCTGTCATGGACTTCAGCCTGTCCCGCTCCGGCATAGAGTTCATGGCCGCCCTGTGCTGGTCCGCCACCTTGACAATCATACTAAGCACCAGCCTCTCAGTCTTCGTCTTAGGCTTCTGGACCCCTATCATGACCCTCAGCGGGGCCTTGACTGTGGCGTTCAGGGCCCACTCTATTGGCACGTTAGGAGGGACCTGAACCTCCTCAACGTCTATGTCCTCCTCTTTAAGCCACCTTATGACGTCTTCCTTAAGTCCCAAGGGGTATCCCCCTACGCCACCATAGCATACACTTATAATCCTCCATGAAGAATTTACCTCTCAAAAGTCAGCTCGGTGAGAGCATGAAGATAGACGACCTGTTGGCCAGGCTTGACAGATTTAAGGAGTTCCTAACGGTAAAGCCCCTCTACTGGGACTTCGAGACCAACGAGTTCGTGTGGCTCGACACAAGGCAGATCCCCTGGGCCGAGGTCTACGTTAGGACCAAGGACTACAGGAGAGTGGCCCAGGCGATAAAGGACATGGAGATCAGGGGCGCGCCCGCCATAGGCGTCTCAGCTGGCTTCGGGATGGCGCTGGCCGCGGTCCACTCTAAGGCCTCGAGAAGCGCTCAGCTGATGGAGGAGCTCAGGGTCGCCAAGGAGGTCCTGTCCAAGACGAGGCCGACGGCCTTCAACTTGTTCTGGGCCCTGGACAGGGTCATGAGGGTTGCTGAGGCTGTCGCCGACAGGGAGGACGACGCTGACGCCGTGAGGGAGGCAGTCATGAGGGAGGCGCTGACCATGTACGTTGAGGACGTAGAGAACAACGTCAACATGGGGCGCCACGGCTCCAAGCTGATAGATGACGGGGCCAGGATAGTGACCCACTGCAACACGGGCTCCTTGGCCACGGCCGGCTTTGGCACGGCCCTCGGCGTCATAAGGTACGCCTGGCTTGAGGGCAAGAGGATAAGGGTCTACGCTGATGAGACGAGGCCCCTCCTGCAGGGCGCTAGGCTCACCGTCTGGGAGCTCAAGAAGGACGGCATACCTGTGACGTTAGTAGTTGACGGGGCCTCGGGGCTGCTCTTCAGGAGGGGCATGGCGGACCTAGCCATAGTGGGGGCCGACAGGATAACGCTGACCGGCCACGTAGCCAACAAGATAGGCACCTACAACCTGGCCCTCGCGGCCAACGCCAGCGGGAGACCCTTCTACGTCGCGGCCCCGACCAGCACGGTACAGCCAGTTGAGGGCGAGGAACACATAGTCATTGAAGAGAGGTCGCTCGACGAGGTCAGGACCGTGCTCGGTAAGCTGAGCATAACCGTTGAGGGCGTTGAGGCCTTTAACCCGGCCTTTGACGTGACCCCTCCTGAGCTCGTGACCGCCATCATAACTGAGAAAGGTGTGGCCAGGAGCCCATACACCAGGAGCCTCAGGGAAATCCTCGGCTTAACGTAACAGCCGATTGTTTAACGTTTTTAAGCCCTAAGGGCAACCAGCGCCTTGGCGAAGGCCTTGGCGAGGATCCCCTGTACTGTAGATGAGCTCAAGCCCCCAGCGGAGGGTGAGTTCGCAAGGTATGAGAACGGGAGGCTCATAGTCCCAGATAACCTCATAGTGGCCTACTTCAAGGGCGACGGCATAGGCCCCGAGATCGTTGACAGCGCGATTAAGGTCATGAACGCGGCCGTTGAGAAGGCCTACGGCGGCTCCAGGAGGCTGGTCTGGTGGGAGGTGGCGGCGGGCGACCTGGCCGAGCAGGAGTGCGGGAACAGGCTGCCTGAGGCCACCCTTCAGGCCTTCAAGATGGCCAGAGTCAACCTGAAGGGCCCCCTGACAACGCCTGTCGGCGGCGGCTGGAGGAGCATAAACGTCACGATAAGGATGGTCCTTGACCTCTACTCCAACGTGAGGCCCGTCAAGTGGTACGGCCAGCCGGCCCCTCACTGCCACCCAGAGAAGATAGACTGGGTGATATTCAGGGAGAACACGGAGGACCTCTACGCCGGCATAGAGTGGCCCGCCAACAGCCCCGAGGCCCAGAAGGTCAGGGACTTCCTTAAGAAGGAGTTCGGCATCGAGCTCACGCCTGACACGGGCATCGGCGTAAAGCCAATATCAAGGTGGAAGACGCAGAGGCACGTGAGGAGGGCCATGGAGTGGGCCATAAGGAACGGCTACAGGTACGTGACCATAATGCACAAGGGCAACATAATGAAGTACACGGAGGGCGCCTTCAAGGACTGGGCCTATGAGCTTATACTGAAGGAGTTCAGGGACTACGTGGTGACGGAGGAAGAGGTCAACACCAAGTACGGCGGTAAGGCCCCGCCGGACAAGATAATAGTTAACGACAGGATAGCCGACAACATGCTCCAGCAGATAATCACGAGGCCGGGCGAGTACAACGTCATAGTCACGCCTAACCTAAACGGTGACTACATAAGCGACGAGGCGAACGCCCTGGTCGGCGGCATAGGCATGGCCGCTGGCCTCGACATGGGCGACGGGATAGCCCTCGCCGAGCCTGTTCACGGCAGCGCCCCCAAGTACGCTGGCAAGAACGTGATAAACCCCACCGCCGAGATACTCAGCGGCATGTACCTGCTGAGCGACTTCGTTGGCTGGAGGGAGGTCAAGCTGCTGGTCGAGCACGCGATAAGGCAGGCCATAGCTCACAAGCAGGTGACCTACGACCTGGCCAGGGAGATGCCGGGCGTCCAGCCCATATCAACAACTGAGTACACAGATGTCCTGATAGGCTACATAAAGGAGGCCGACCTCAAGACCCTGAAGGGCCAGTAAAGCCTCCCTACTTATCTTCCCCTTTTTCTATCGTCTCAAGCAGACCGCACAGCTCACCGAGTGACCTGATCCTGTACCTCGCCACGCTCAGCACCGCAGGGTCGTCGCCCATGGCCACGGGGTAACCTACTATCTTCATGGCCTCAACGTCCCACTTCGAGTCACCTACGTACATCGCGCTCTCGGGCGGGACGCCGAGCTCGTAGAGGACGGCCCTCACGGCCTTCACCTTGTTGACCCCTACCACGGGCAGCCCTCCAGGCACGAGGCGCCAGCGCTTGTCGAAGCTCAGCTGGTTAGCCACCCAGATGTCAGCCCCTACCGCCGCGGCGACCCTGGCCACCAGGAGGTCGATCCCCCCACTTACGAGCGCTATCCTTCTGCCGCTCCTGTGGACGCAGCTGGCCACGTCCTGGGCCTCCCTCCTTATTGGGATCCCTGAGAGTATCTTCTCGAGGTCCCACCTCGTTATCCTCCCTCCAGTCGCCTCCACCCACAGCTGGGTGTCAAGCCTCATCCACTCCGCGTAGTCTATCTCGCCCCTCTCGAACCTCTCCGCTATCTCCCTGGCCCTCTCCTGGACCCCAAGGGCCCTGTGCACGAAGCCCCAGCTGCTGTCCACCTCGGTCAGGACGCCGTCAACGTCAAAGATCACAGCCCTTACCTTCATCGCCGCACCACCACAGCGTGCCTCCCCTTCTGGCGAGCGCCTCAGCGATCGCTCCTGGGTCCTTGCAATAAAACATGTGGGGCCTCAGGGAGTCCGTGGCCCCCGCCATCCCGAGGGGGAAGAGGCCCTCCAGGGGCTCTATGTATGAGGCGAGGCCGTCCTCGGCCGGCCTGCCGTAGCGCCCAACCTCATAGTAAATGAAGACGGGCCTGGCCAGCGGGCTTGAGGAGACGCTGTCTATGTGCCACCACACCCTCTGGGGCCCCCTCAGGTGCCTTGACACCCTGGCCCTGATACCTCCAGGGCCCCCAGCGCTGCCCACGTATATGAGGTAGCCCCTCTCTGCCTTGGCCAGGACCCTCCCGCGCCTGTCCCTTATCTCAACGGGTCCCTCAAGCCTGAAGCAAACAGCGTAGACGCCCTTCTCAGCGGGCAAGGGAGGGCGGCGTCCGCTACCCCGGAGAGGCTCATCGCCAGCGGCTCCCTCCGGGCACAACTTACGTCACCCGCCGCCGAGGGACCGAGGGCGCCTGAAGTTAAAGTAGTGTCACGCTCTCCCGGGCGCGGGCTAGGCCTTGAAGGTGCTGATAGCAGGCCTCATACCTAACGACGCCGGGAAGACGGTCCTGGCAGCCAGCCTGGTCAAGGCCCTCCTCAGGGAGGGCGTCTCAGCGACCCCGGTCAAGCCCCTCGGCGCCACTGACCTCTGGGGGCACCCAGAGGCGCTAAGCAGGTCAAGGGAGGCCAGGCTCGTGGTCACCTGGGACGGCTACATCCTCCACAGGGCGTCAGGGGGAAGGCTGCCAATAGAGGTGATTAACCCCATAGGGGCCCTCCTGGCGCCCACGCCCCCCTCCAGGTACAGGAGCAGGTCAAGCTACGAGGCCTCCCTTGTGGAGCCCTACAGGAGGGCGGTGCTGACGAGGGTCACGGGCTGCGCGGGGGGCAGCAGGTCGCTACACCTGGCCAACGCTGACGCCATGTCAAGGGTTCCCCAGCAGGTCAGCGAGGCGCTGCAGGAGGTGATTATGTACCTTACGCCTCCCCCTACGCCGGCCAGCGACGAGGCCATAGCGGGCATATTCTCAGGCGCCGGCTCAACGGCCGCCGACACCTGCCTCGCCATGGCTGAGGCCTCCAGCGACGCGGTGATAGTGGAGTCGAACAGCGACGTAGTTGCCCCAACGCCCTCATCGTCATATCCCTCCCTGGCCATCATGGTGGTGCCGGGGGAGGCCTACCTGGTTGAGGGGACCAGGCTCTCAAGGGCCCTTGAGGCCATAGCCATGTCAGGCAGGCCATGGGCGGCGAAGGCCATGGAGGCGCTTGAGCTGACGGGCCACCTGGGCAGGGTCGACCTGCCCCTCCTCGAGGACCCTGACGAGGGCTACCCGCCTGACGTTATCTCGCCACTCGTCGAGGCCGTGAAGGGCAGGCTAAGAAAGGGCTGACAGAAAATTATGAATCCCTCACTACATAAGGTCTAGACTCTCTAAAAAGAGAAGCTTAAAACCTTTCTCTAATAATAGAATTATATGGTGAGCGGCGTGGCGCTGTTCGTCGACATACTCGACGTACAGCTCCAGGTCCTGGCCTGGGGTCTCCTGGCCGGCGCCGCCTGGGTCCTGCTGAGGTTCGGGATGCCGAGAGGGGAGACAGAGAAGCTTGACAAGGGCTTCGGCTACGCCTTCTTCACGATAGGCCTCTACGCCTTCATAACCGGCCTCTGGGCGACCTTCGCGTGGCCGCTGCCCAGCAGCTACAACCTGGTGCTCTCCGACCCCTACGCGCTCTTTGGCATAGCCTACCTGGCCCTCGGCCTCGCCCTGATCTACGGGGCTGACCTCAGGGGCGTCATGTACATGATAGCCTTCCTCTCGCTGTCTGTCTTCATCTACGGCGCCGACATCTACAATTATCACATGACACACGAGCCCGCTGCCGCGGCAGCCATGTACATCTTCATCGCCCTGGCGGCCCTCCTGAGCCCCCTGCTGACCTACAGGAGTACCTCGAGGTGGTTCGCCTATATCGAGATAGTGCTCCTGGTGATAGGAGCTCTCTTGTCGGCCTACATAGGGGCCTCAGCGACGTTTGAGCACACAGCCGGCTGGGTCAAGTGGGTTCCCTTCTACGGCTGATGATGGCCTGAAGGGAGCGCTCTCTTCCTAATGTCTTTTTTCCTTTATATCCTAGCCGACAGCGGGGCTGAAGGACTTGCCGCTGCAGCTCCCGAGCCAAGAGGGCATCATACGCTTTGACCCAGCGACTGGGGGCTGGGCTAGGCTTAACGAGCTCAAAAAGTCGGGCCTGGCCGAGGGCTTCAACATGGTTTACTTCAGGAACCTCATGTGCTCGGCCTGCCGCCTCCTGGACCTTAAGTTCCCTGACCTCATCAACATGTACAGCTGCAGGGCTACCATAACCGTGGTGACCTGTATGTGGTTCTCCAAGCTCTGCCTCACGCACGCGGCCAGGAGGGCCTTCGAGGAGTTCAAGGTCAGGGAGTCACCGACGATCTACGCGGCTCTCGTCAGGGAAGGGTCCGTGGTCAGGGAGGCTGTGATCATAGGGACCCTCTCGCTGAGCGAGTACAGGTCCTACTTAGCCAAGGCTATTGGTTTGAGGGTGTGTAGTTAACACTTAAATAGAAGAGGTGTCGGCTAAAGAACCTGTGAGACCTTGAATAACTCCAGGAGGGCGTTAGCCCTAGGTCTCCTCGTCCTGGTCCTTGCAGTTGTGGTCGTTCCCCTCGTCAACATGCCGGTCGTGCTCAAGTCAGCCAGGGCCCAGCAGGGCTCTGGCCAGGTGTACTCAAACTTTACCGTCTCGTGGAGCGGCAATCTGACGGTGTACCTGTACGGGGTTTCGCCCTCCTCTAAGGTGCTCCTCTGGTGGGGCATAGAGCCGTACCCGCAGGGGCCGTGGTACACGACCAGCGGCAAGCCGGGCAACATGGAGACCCCCATGACCTATAATTCCACGCTGAGGGCGTTCGTGGCCACCATAGGGCCCTTCGAGAACGGCACGTGGGTCGCCTACGTCTTTAACGTGAACGGCACCATCTGGATAAACTACGAGGGCCATGCCTTCTGGAACTGGAACGTCATAATTAACCCTCCTATGAACATAGTAGGCTACACTAAGGCCTGGGTGCTTCCCAACGGCTCAATAATGATAACGGCCATAGGCAGACCCCCTGACGAGATGATACTCTGGTGGGGCCTGACCTCAGGGCCTCAGACTGGCTTGCCGTGGTACACCACCGCAGGCACCCCTGGGGCCAACCAGACCGTCATGACCTACAACCCGCTGTGGGGCAACTACACCGCCATCATAGGTCCCTTCAAGCCCGGCCAGTGGGTGCAGTGGGTCTACCACGACGCCTACACGGGCTGGTGGATACACAACAGCAACGTGAGCCCAGGCGCTAACTTCGCCATACAGGACGTCTACACGCCGGTCCACGCCGTGGCCATGCACACCAGCCAGCTCGTCTACGAGGTCGGGCAGCAGGTGGTAATGAACGTGACCGTTCAGAACGAGGGGCCGGCCATGAACTACACCATAGCGCTCCAGGTAGGGACCGAGGTGGTCTCAAACAGGACCGTTGAGCTGCCGAGCGGGTACTCCAACCTGACCTTCACGTTCCCGGCCAACCTCCCAATGGGCATCTATAACGTCTTCCTGCTGGTAGGACTCAAGGGCATATGGCAGAACAGCACCGTCGGGCAGCTCTACATAGTTAACACCACCGGCAGGAAGCCTCTGAGCGTCGTGATAGTCTGGAACATGCACCAACCCCTCTACCTTGAGCCCAACGGCACGTGGGGCCAGCCATGGGTTCAGTGGCACACCGGCCAGGACCTCTACTGGAACGGGAGCCTCGTGGGCGCCTATGAGCTCCAGGCGATGCTGCTTAACGAGTTCCCAAACATAAACGTGACCATAGACTTCACGCCAGTGCTCCTATACCAGTGGGAGGCTTTCCTGCACCAGAGCAGCCCGACGTTCATGGGATCTGGGGTGCTGGTAAGCCATGACCAGCAGGCCACGGAGGAGACCATAGCCCTCTACAGGAAGCTAGTACAGGAGGGCAGGCTTCAGGTACTTACGGTGCCCTTCTACCACCCGCTTGAGGCGCTAGTCTACGACAACGGCTGGCAGTCAGACCTCCTGGCCCAGCTACTCATGGGCGAGAACATGACCTACACAGTCTTCGGCGTGAGAGCCAACGGCGTTTGGACCCCAGAGATGGGCTTTAACATGGGCCTGCTGTGGCTCTACGCTGACGCAGGCTTAAACGTGACCATACTTGACTACCAGGCCTTCGTCCAGATGGCCCCGGCCCTCACCGTCGTGAGCGGCAACACGAGCCTGGGTCCCTATGGCATCTATGTCGTCCAGAACTCCCTGGGCCAGAGGATGTACGTGCTCTTCAGGGACACCGCGCTCTCCAACATGTTCAGCTTCATATTCTTCAGCCAGTCACCCCAGCTCACCCAGCAGATGCTCCTCCAGTACCTAGTGAAGGTCTACATGGAGCACCCAGGGGCTGTGGTCGTGGTGGCCCTTGACGGTGAGAACCCGATAATATTCAACCCGACGCCTCTGTCCGCGAAGGACCTCTACGCGATCTACCAGGCTTTGTCAGAGGCCGAGGGCGAGGGCTGGCTTGTGACCCAGACGGTGAACCAGGCCATAGAGACCCACCAGGTGGCGGCAGTTCTGACAAACCTTCCAGAGGAGAGCTGGGCCACCAACCTCAACAACTGGAACAACGGCTACTCGGCCAAGGTCTACATATGGGACAATGTGAGCCTTGCCAGGGAGTACCTGGCCGCGTACTCGGCCATGCTAGGCATGCCTATATCGCCTGTGGTGCCGCTTTCCTTCGCCCATGCGCCCAACGCCAGCGCAAGCGCCTTTGAGGCAATGACTGGCGAGCCAGCCTACGTCACTGTGAACGGGGTTACCTACGCGAACCCGCTCTACATGTACTACACCATGTGGAACTGGCTCTACGTCAGCGAGGGCAGCGACTGGACCTGGCAGGCAGGGCCGCCCAACAACGGGCCGCAGTGGTTCTGGGTCCAGCCGGTCATATACGACCAGGCAATAGTGAGCTACGTGAGGCAGGCGTTCTCGAAGGTGACGCCCTTCAGCGTCGTCACTAACGGGCAGGGCAAGGTCCTCATAAACTTCTACAACAACCTAACCTCCGCCCAGGCCCCGTTGCCCGTCCACCTGTACCTGGTGATATCTAATGGCACAGCCAACGTCAGCGAGTACGTGACGCTCGGCAAGCAGGTCTCAGCGGTCACCGCCAACATAACCGTGGCCCCAGGCTCTGCTGTCACCGTCTACCTCTACGCGCCCGTGACGCAGCCCGAGCTCGGCGCCGCGGTGACCCCCGTGTCGAACAACGGCCTGCTGATAGGCGAGTACACGCTGACGGCCCAGAAGGGGGTCATGACTACGACAGCCCCGCCCTCGCCGTCAACCGCGTCAACCTCTACTACGCTAACTGTTACTACGCCGAGCACTGCGGTGACCACAACAGAGACTTCAACTACTGCGATCTGGGTAGTGGTAGGCATAGTAATCGTGGCCGTCATAATAGCTGTCCTACTAGGGGTTTCGAGACGCTAAGCCTGGCGTAATGCCTATCCTTTCGTTTTTGGTTCCTCATATCCTTACTTAAGGTAGCCTTACGGGCGCTATAGTTATGAGGCTCAGGAGCAGGAGCAGCGTCAAGAGCTCAACGGCCGCGGCCGCCTCGCGACCAGCCCTGAACCTTGAAAGCGCTTCCCTCAGGGCCTGCCCTCCATCGCTCTCTACGCCGAAGCCTGGAAGGGGAAAGGCCAGGGGCGCGGCGTTCACGAGCGCCAGGCCGAAGTTCACCACGTACATAGCTGAGACGAAGCTCATGAGCCACGGAATCGAGAAGGCCTGTACTACCTCTATGCCGAGCCTGGCGTAGCCGGCGGGCTTGAACACCGTGAGGTTCCTGAGGACCCCCTGATATAACACAGAGAGGGTCACGACAGCCGCCCCGGACCCCTCGGCCCCTGACCTGACAAGGGCCCTGAGGCCCTGCTCAACGGTTCTCACCGGGGTCCCGTTAACGGCAACTATAACCATGCCCGGCTGAAGCCCAGCATGTGAAGCCGGCGAGCCGAGCTGGACGCTAACTATCTGAACGCCGTTAGCCAGGTGGGCCGCCAGGTAACCAGTGAGGTACATGAAGGTGAGGCCAAGGGCCAGGTTGGCCGCGACACCGGCCGAGTATATCATGGCCTTTGACCTGACCCTCGCAGCCTTCATGGCCTCCTCGTCAGGCTCCACGAAGGCCGCGGGTATGAAGGCGAGCAGCAGGAAGCCGGCGCTCCTTATGGGGACGCCGACGGACCTCGCCACAACCGCGTGGGAGAGCTCATGGACTAGGACCGCTACTCCAACGGCCAGAAGTATGTAGATGAGCTCGCTCAGCCCCACCGTGACGCCAGGTATCAGCGGCACGAAGCCCTCCTGGGAGGCGGCCTGAGTCGGCGCTATGTACCTCCTTACGAACAGCGTAGCGCTGACGTAGTAGAACAGGGCCGCTGAGACCATGGCGAGGGGCACCGAGACCAGGCCGTAGGCCCTGATCAGCCTCGCCCTGGTCCCCGGCGCATAGGGGGCCCTGCTGTACCTGAGCCTGTAGATCAGGAGGAAAGGGTATACCGTCAGGGGTCCCCTGGTCCCCCCGACAACGAAGTATAGAACTAACCAGGCGGCTATGAAGGCGGCTGCTGTATAGGCCCAGGCAGGGATCATCTCCAGCTCCTCAGGTACTCCCTCTGCGCGGGCGTAAGTTCGTCCATCCTTACACCCATGGTCTCCAGCTTGAGCCTGGCGACCAGCTCATCCTGCTCGCGGGGCACGTCATAGACCTTCGGGGCCAGCCTGCCCCTGTTCTGGACGTGGTAGAGCACTGAGAGGGCCTGGTTAGCGAAGCTCATGTCCATCACCTCGCTGGGGTGCCCCTCGGCCGCCACCAGGTTAACTAGCCTGCCCTCGGCCAACAGGTAGAGCCTCCTGCCGTCGGGGAGCCTGTACTCGACAACGTTGGGCCTCACGGTTCTCTTAGAGACGGCTATGGACTCCAGGTCGGAGACGCTCACCTCCACGTTGAAGTGGCCCGCGTTGGCCAGGATTGCGCCGTCCTTCATCTTAAGCATGTGCTCCTTAGTTATCACGTCCCTGTCCCCGGTGGCCGTTACGAAGACCTCGCCTACCTCAGCGGCCTCAGACATGGGCATCACGTCGAAGCCGTCCATCACCGCCTCAAGCGCCCTTATGGGGTCGACCTCGGTCACTATAACGCGGGCCCCCATGCCCCTCAGCCTCATAGCTATCCCGCGGCCCACCCAGCCGTAGCCTGCTACCACGACCCTCTTGCCAGCCAGGAGCGCGTTCGTGGCCCTGAGTATGCCGTCAACTGTGCTCTGGCCAGTGCCGTACCTGTTGTCGAAGAGGTACTTGGTCAGGGCGTTGTTGACGGCTATCACGGGGTAGAGGAGCCTCCCCTCGGCCTCGAGGGCCCTCAGCCTTATGACGCCCGTTGTAGTCTCCTCGTTGCCCCCTATGACGCTCTTGCCCACCTCAGGCATGGACTGGTGTATGGTCACGTGAAGGTCAGCGCCGTCATCTATGACTATGTCTGGCCTTGCCCTGGCCGCCTCAGCTATGGCCCCGAAGTACTCCTGCTCGTTCATGCCCCTCCACGCGACCACTGTGATCCCCTCCTCCTCGGCCAGGGCGGCAGCAACGTCGTCCTGGGTTGAGAGGGGGTTGCTTGGGGCCAGGAACACTGAGGCGCCCCAGTCCCTCAGAGTCCTGACAAGGGCCGCCGTCTCCTTAGTCACGTGCAGGGCCGCCGATATCCTCAGGCCCTCAAGGGGCTTCTTCTCCCTGTACATCGACCTCAGCTTCATGACGACAGGCATGTGGGCCTCAGCCCACTCCACCTTCAGCCTGCCCTCCTTAGCTAAGGAGGGGTCCTTGACCTTCGAGCTCGGCAAGGCCTCTCACCGAGGCCGAGGGGGAAAGGGCCATTAAAAAGAGACTATAGATTTCAGAGGCTTGAAGTGAAGGGCGCCCTGCCCGCGTACGTAGCCACTGGGCCGAGGTAGTCCTCTATCTCAAGGAGCCTGTTGTACTTGGCCACCCTCTCGCTCCTAGCCGGGGCCCCCGTCTTTATCATGCCGGCCCCCACGGCCACGGCGAGGTCAGCTATGAAGGGGTCCTCTGTGTCACCGCTCCTGTGGCTTATGACAGGCCTCACCCCCGCGTCCCTCGCCACCCTCACGTACTCCAGGGTCTCAGTGAGGGTACCGACCTGGTTGACCTTCACCAGGGCGCCGTTTGTCGCCCTGGCCTTTACCCCCTCCCTCAGGTACCTCACGTTTGTGGCATAGAGGTCGTCGCCAACTATGAGAACCTTTGAGCCGAGCCTTGACGTTATCTCAGCGAAGTGCTTCAAGTCCTCCTCGTGGAAGGGGTCCTCAAGGTAGGCTATGCTGAACTCCTCCACGAGCTGACCGTAGAGCTCCAGCAGGGAGCCTGCGTCGTAGTCCTTCCCGTCAACCCTGTATGCCTTCCTCTCCTGGTCATAGAACTGTGAGGCCGCAGCGTCAATGCCTAACATGAAGTCGGAGCCCAGGGTATAGCCCGCGGCCTTTATGGCAGCGCTCAGGGCCTCCAGGGCATCCCTGACCTCCTTCATGGGCGGGGCGTAGCCTCCTTCGTCCCCCACGTTAGTGGCCCCCTTGCCGTACTTTTCTGTCAGGTAGGCCTTGAGCGCCTTGTAGACCTCGACCGACATCCTCATGGCCTCTGAGAAGGAGCTGGCCCCAACCGGTATGAGCAGGAACTCCTGGAAGGCCAGCCCGTTGCCCGCGTGGACGCCGCCGTTTATCACGTTAAGCAGCGGGGTCGGGAGGAGACGGGCTGAGGGGCCTCCCAGGTACTCAAAGGGCTCAAGGCCGGCGCTGGCCGCGGCGGCCTTGGCCACGGCTACGCTCACGGCGGTGGTCACGTTGCCGCCAAGCCTTGACTTGTTCGGGGTGCCGTCGAGTTCCACCAGGAGACCGTCTATCCTGGCCTGCTCCCTCGAGTCGAGGCCTATCAGCCTTGGGGCGACGAAGGTGTTGAGGTTGGCCAGGGCCTGGGAGACCCCCATGCCTCCCCACCTCTTCCCCCCGTCCCTGAGCTCAACGGCCTCCTTGGTGCTCTTGCTGGCGCCGCTGGGCGCTATGCTGACGCCGACGCCGCCCTTGGTCCTGACCACAGCCTTAACCGTCGGGTTGCCACGGGAGTCTAGGGCCAGGACGCCCCTGACCCTGGTTACTATGAATTCCTCCTCAGGCAAGTCCAGGCCCTAGCTTCAGCAGGACGGAACCGAAATAAATGACTACCTCCTCATCATGAAGAGCAGCGCTGCCACCACTATTGCAACAACCACGACAGCGGCCACTGCGAAGAGGGAGCCCGTGACGACCGGCTTCTTTGGGCTTAGATACACAGACGTCTGGGAGGGCACCACGAGCTCGCCAGATAGCCTGAGCGTCCCGCTCGAGCTCGTCAGGACAGCCTGGTAAGCGTAGGACCCTGACGGGAGGTAGATCGTCAGGCTCCTGGCCTGGGTTGGGCCCGCGGCCAGGGTCCCGTTGATGTAAAGCTTCCAGGAGCTCACGCCTGAGGGCACAGCGAAGGTGACGGCATATGATGTCGGCAGGGCGACCGCCAGGTTAACGGTGCCGTTCAGCCTCAGCGAGCCGGAAGGCCCCCTGAAGGTCAGGTTAGCGCTCCTCCAGAGTACTGAGTAGCTGGCGGGCCCTGAGGCCAAGTACACCGAGGCGCTCCCCGTGCTGAGCCAACTTGTCACAGGGGTCCCGTTGACCAGGAGCTCCCAGGCGCCTCCCGGCGGCAGGCCCTGCAAAGCCACGCTGAGTATCGATATTGGTGACGTGACGATTATGTTCAGGGGTCCCTGGGCAGGGGCCAGAGCAGGCGGCTCCCTGAGCTCGCCGCCGGGGTAGCTAAAGACCAGCTGGTAGACCAGGGGAGTCGATGGCAGCGGGAGCGTGGCGTTGGGGGCTGAGGTGAAGGGCAGCGCCACGGTGCCGTTAACTATCAGCTCCCACCTGACACCAGACGGGAGGCCCGTGACCATAACATGGGCCTGCCTTATCGCCGAAAACTGCAGGCTCAGGACGCTGCTCGAGCTCACAGAGATGATCTCCGAGGTCGCCGTGACGTTGATGCCCAGCGGGTAGTCGTAGTAGACCGCTGTGACCCTGTAAACGCCCTCAAGTAGCTCAAGCGTCGTTCCCTGAGGCCCTAGGGGACCTACCGCCGTGTTGTTGATCACGAGCCACCACGACCCGCCTGGGAAGCTGGCCGGGATGAAGCTCACGGAGTAGAACTGGACAGGCATAGTTATTGTGGTGTTCCCTGTCAGGTTGAGCTCGGAGCTCCACACTGTAACGTTAACCCTCGGCACCTGGAGGAAGGCCACCACTTCTACCTTGTAGATGCCCTGGGGCAGGGTGAACGAGAGCGCCTGAGAGGTCCCCTCGGCCACCTTGATGCCGTTGACAAGGACTTCCCACACGACGTTCTGAGGCTTCGACGGGAACAGGACATTAACCCCATAGGTGTGGAAAGGTACCACCACGGTCTCAGAACCATTTATGAAGAGCCTCCCAGAGGTCACATTAATGTAGGTGGACAGGAGCGAGTAGTAGACCGTGACCGCGTAGCTGTAGTTGCCTGCGGGCAGCTGTATAGTTATGATGGGCAGGGTTGACGAGGCCACCTCCTTCCCGTCCAGCACGAGGTACCACTTGATACCCTGAGGAGCGCCCTGTAGCTCGAGCGTGAGCGAGTAGAGGCCGGCGTAGAACTGGATCACCGAGTTGGTCGTCACGTTGATGATGCCCTCTGAGGCCACCGTGTACGTGCCCAAGGGGCCGTAGTAGATGACGACGCTGTACCTGTAGACGCCCGCGGGGAGCGGCAGGACCTTGACAGCGCTGGTCGTGAGGTTTATCACCGTTGTCCCGTTGATCACGAGGGACCAGCTGACGCCTGGCGCCTCGTCAATGGCCACGGTCGTCAGGTTATAGACCTCTGGCCTAAGGGCCAGGACCTCGTTGGAGCCAAGGTATATGGTGCCCTCGGACTCTATGACGCTCTCCTTCAGCGGAGCGTAATAGAACAGCACCTTATATGAGTATACGCCTGCCCTCAGCGTCAGCGTAATAGAGCTGTTATAGAAGGGCCCCAGCCTGGTCCCGTTAAGTATCAGGTACCAGGGCGTGCCGCTCGGTAGCCCCTGCTGCAACACCGTGAGGGCATATGTTGTTGGGTAGGGCACTACCACGAGCTCGTTGCCTGTCACCGCGAAGGTCCCCTTGGCGAACAGGCCCGTGGAGTAGGTGCTAGCGTTAAACGAGTAGGCCGCGTAAGAGTAGACGCCAGGCCCCAGGAGCAGGGTTATGTTGCCAGTGGAGTAGGGCGTCTGTAGGGAGGAGTTGATCACAATATACCACTCGAGCCCAGGGGGCAGGCCGAGCGGCCAGAGCTTGACGGTGTAGGCTGTCAGCTGGATGGTCTTGTTGGAGTTTAGGTCAAAGACGCCATGACCCAGCGGCACCCACTCGCTAAAGGAAGAGTTGTAGTACGAGGCGTTGTAGGAGTAAACGTCCTCAGGCAGCCATAGGGAGAGGTTCCCTGTGCCCTCAACCAGGAACGTGCCATTGATGTAGACCCTGTACGCAGCGCCCTCGGGCAGGCCCGCAGCCGTGAAGTCAACCCTGTAGACGTTTATGAAGACAGTGTAATTGGAGTTAAGGTTTATCACACCGCTCCTTATCGACAGGTACTTCCCTGAGCTGCTGTTGAAGTAAGCTATTACATATGAGTAAACACCTGGTGGCAAGTAGAAGTTTATAACGTTAGAGTAGTTGGTCCCAAATATCGTTGAGTTTATGACAACCGACCAGAGGAAGCCCTTCGGCAGATATGATAGGACAAACGAGAGCCTGTACTTAACCTGCTGGGCCTGGGACGTCCTAAGCGCTAGTGGCGCGAGCGCTAGCAGAACTCCCAGGGCTATAGCTAGTATGGGCCCTGGCACTCAAGCCGCGAACCTCTGATATTTGGGCGACCAGGGAACTGAAAAATATTATCTTGCCGCTGCACGCTTTTTTACTTAGCCCTGTCAGGGGGTCTAGGGAGAGCCTTTGCCAAGGGGCAGCAGGAGGCAGGCAGACCCCTTCACGTGTCCGGTCTGCGGCGCCAGGGTCACGGAGCCCGAGAGGACCTGGACAGTGGTCTCTCCTATCCCTGACAGCAAGGGGAGGGTCACAATAACGATAATGGGCTCATTCAGGTGCCCCAACGGGCACACCTGGAAGGCCGTGATAAAGAAGTTCAAGAGCGGAGGAGAGGAGGGAGAAGGGGAGGGCGAGGGTGAACGTGAGCCAGGCGAGGTGATAACCCTGGACCTCTCCGACATACAGGGCCTCGATGAGGAGTCGCCTCCTTCTGAGTGACATGCTTGTGGGACTAGACAGAGGGACTTTTAACTTTCAGCAAGCCAAGGGGTTTTCCGTCAACGCGTCCTCTGGTGAAGGCGTGACCCAAGTGACGTTACAAAATATATTCCTTGAAATAGGTAATACCTTAAACGGAGGACATGACGAGGAGGGGGCAGCAGGTATTTGAGAGAACAGTAGTTGATCACGTTGCGAGGATAGCCGCTGGCCTCGAGGGACCTGACGGCTTCTACTCGCCCCTGCTCTCAGGGCACGTCCAGGAGGCCATACGGCTCGTGGGCCTTAGGCTGAGGAGGCCAAGGGAGACGCCCATAACGTGCTCCCTGTGCGGCGAGGGCTCCGGAAGCTTCACTCCGAAGGGCTACTACCTTCACCTTCTGAGGGCTCACCGCCAGGAGCTTCTTGACCTTGTTCAGACGGAGGCCTTAAGGATAGCAGGAGCCGCGAGAGCCGCGGGGCCCTGACTATCCTCAGCTGCCCGCCCTCGAACTGAAGGAGGACGTACTCGACGTCCTCCTCTGCCTTCATGGGGCCGTCGTAGAGGTAGGTGTCGGGCGGGGCGTCATACCACTCCACCGAGTTCAAGGTGAGCCTCTCAAGCCCTTCCTGCTGGGCCTGGGACAGGTGCTGAAGCCTCAGGACGCCGACCCTGGTGAGCCTCTGAGGTGTTGGGGAGAGGAGCCTTGTGCCCGTCCTGTCCTTAATCCCCTCGCCTATCACGTACTTCGTCTCCCCTCCCTCGGCCTCAATTACGGCGAAGTCTCCCTTCCTTGACCTCATGGCGCTCTCCGCGACCTGAAGAACTGCGTCAACGCCTTTCGCCTGAACTTCGACCTCCTCGGCCCCTGAAGGCGCCAGGGCCTCCACCTCAACGGGGCCTATTGTCGCCGTCCTCCTTTTGAACCACGTGACCTTAACTCTGGCCAAGACCTGTCGCCTCAGCTGCCCTTAGCAGCGTTTACCCTGGGGTAACAGCTTTTACCACAAATTAAATGCTTCAGTTGTACCTCGCTGTATCTCTATACCTTAAAATTTTCTGACACACCACTTAGTAGCTGGTGTCCAACCTTGCAGGGCGAGACCAGGCAAGCGCCCGTGACGGCGCTGAGGGAGGAGATGTACGAGATACAGGGCGAGACGGCCTTCACGTACCTCCCCATAATAAGGCAGCTCGAGTCGAGGGGGGTCAAGGTAGTAAGCTTTGGCATAGGCCAGCCTGACTTCCCCACGCCCAAGTACATAAGGGAGGCCGCCAAGGACGCCCTCGACCAGGGCTTCACTGGCTACACCGAGACCGCGGGCATACCTGAGCTCAGGGAGGCCATAGCTGACTACCTCAACGAGAGGTACGGCGCTGGGGTCAGGCCTGACGAGGTGCTCGTGACTACAGGCACTAAGACGGCCATATTCATGGTAGGCGCCGCCTACCTGAGGCCTGGGGACGAGGCCATTGTCATAGAGCCCAGCTACTACGCCTACGCCCAGGCGGCCAAGTTCTTCGGCGCTAAGCCCGTCTTTGTGCCCATGGACTTCAGGCCCGGCGAGGGGTTCAGCCTCGACATAGCCAAGGTGGAGAACGCCATAACGCCCAGGACCAGGCTGCTCTTCCTCAATAACCCCCATAACCCGACCGGGGCTGTGCTGCCGCCTAAGCACGTCGAGGAGCTGATGGAGCTGGCCTCCTCGAAGGGGATAATAGTCGTGGCTGACGAGATATATGACAACTTCCTCTACGACGTCCCATTCAGGAGCACCATAAGCGCGGAGGGCTGGAGGGACTACCTCATATACATCAACGGGTTCTCGAAGACCTTCGCCATGACCGGGTGGAGGCTCGGCTACATGGTCGCCAGGCGCGAGGTCATAGAGAGGATGCTTGACCTGGCAGTCAGCGTCTACAGCTGCGCTAACAGCGTAGCCCAGAAGGCAGGCGTCGCCGCCCTGAGGGGAGACTGGACGCCTGTTAAGGAGATGATAGCCGAGTTCAAGAGGAGGGCCCAGGCCCTCTACTCATCGCTTAAGGACGTGCCCGGCTTCGAGCCCTACATGCCCTCGGGGGCCTTCTACATGTTCCCGAGAGTCTCTAAGCTCATGGATGCCCTAGGGACGAGGAACGTGTCGGAGCTCGTTAACAGGCTCCTCTACGAGAAGGGGGTCCTTGTCCTGCCCGGCACCTCGTTCCCTGACAGGGCTGGGGCCGATTTCGTGAGGTTCAGCTTCGCCACGTCGATTGACAACATAGTTGAGGGCGTCAGGAGGATAGCCGAGTTCGCCAGGGAGGTCATGAAGTAAGCCCTGAAGCAAGCCCCTTATCCTCCTCCAACGGGCTTTTTCCCAGGCGAGCGGCCTTGCCCGGCTTCATGGGTCTGGTCACAGACTTCGGGGGCTCGGTCTATGACGGCATAGTTGAAGCCGTAGTCAAGTCCATAGACCCAGGGGTCCAGTTGGTCAGGCTTGAGACGGGCGTGCCGCCGTTCTCCGTCCTCGCTGGCAGCTACATAGTCTACTCGTCATACCGCTGGCTTCCACCTCGCTCAGCCCTGGTCGCCGTGGTCGACCCAGGCGTGGGCACCACCAGGAGGGCGGTGATAGTTGAGACCAGGAACTACACGTTCGTGGCGCCGGACAACGGCGTCATATATGAGGCAGCCCTCGAGGACGGCATAAGGTCAGCCTACGTTATTGACTACCAGGCCGTCAGGAGGGAGGCCTCGAAGTACGTCCCAGCCTTCCTGACCACCCCCCTCTCAAGCACCTTCCACGGCAGGGATATCTTCGCGCCTGCCGCCGCGCTGATCCTAAGGGGCGTGGACCCCTCCTACATAGGGAGGCCCGTAAGTCCTTCGACGCTCACGGCCCTCAGGCTGAGGAGGGTCATCAGGAGGGGCGGCAGGCTGAGCCTGACGGCGGTCTACGTTGACAGGTTCGGCAACGTGGCCCTGAGCGCGACCCCAAGGGACCTGGCCGTAAGGGAGGGGGCCATGGTCAGGCTCTCCAGGGGCAGCTCAGCTTTCCTGGCGAGGAGGGCCAGGACATTCGGTGACGTTAAGTCTGGGGAGTGGGTCCTCTACGTTAACAGCTTCGGCTTCTGGGAGGTGGCAATCAACCAGGGAAGCGCCGCCTCCGCCCTCCAGGTCAGGGTCGGAGACGAGGTGCAGCTCGAGCTCATAAGCTAACTCAGGCCCACACATATGGAGTCGAAGGGCTCGAGGGGGCCGTCCAGGGCCTTTCTAGCTGGGGACAGCAGGGGGTCCTCGTCAGCGGTCCCCTCAGCTATCTCCACGAGGAGCCTTGACAGGGCCGGCGACAGCGTTAGCCCGGCGCCGTCTAGGCCAGCTATAACGTATACCCTGTCGTCAACCTCTCCCACCACGGGCAGGCCGTCAGGCCCTGAGGCGCAGGGCGCTGACCATGACGACACGGGCCTCATGAGCTCGGCGACGGGCATCCTCCTCGAGACCCTCTCAAGCACCTCATAGGGTTCTGAGGGCTCGTACCTGAAGCCGTCCTCAAGCCTGCTCAACGTGCTGTCAGGGCCTCCGACTATAGCCCTTTTGCCTGACTCAGGCACCACGTAGAACTCATTGACGTCGTCCTCCACTATCATGTTGGGCACCCTCTCGCCTTCGACCGAGTGCGCCGAGCACCTGTACAGCCTCAGGTCGACCTTGACCAGGGAGGGGGTCCAGGGCCCCGCCGCCACGAAGTAGGCCTCTGCCTCTATTGGGCTTCCATTGAAGTACAGCCTCCCGCCCCTGCTGGTCACCTGGCCGCCCCTGAACGTAGCCCCCTTCTCAGCAAGGACTTTGGTCAGAGCGTTGACAGCGTCGCCGGCGTTCACGATGCCCTGCATCATGAATATCGCCCTCTCGCCCTCGCCCCTCAGCAGGCCGTCCACCTCGTCAAGCTTCATCACCTCAGCGACCGCGCCGAGCCTCCTCAGCTCTGCCGCCACGGCCTCAGCGCATCGGCAGAGCTCCCTCCTCGGCACCCATATCGTGGGCGTCTCCCTGACGCCAACCCAGGAGTAGTAGTCTATCGCCTCCATAGCGTACTTGAGGAGCGGCACTGGCAGCTGAAGGGAAAGTATGCCGGCTGCCCTTGACGAGGCGCCGTAGCCTGGGTACTCCTTCTCGTAGACTGTGACCTCATACCCTCGTTGAGCGAGATGATAAGCCGTCCAGAGGCCGGCAAGGCCAGCCCCTATGACGGCGACCCTACGGCCACTACTCAAGGTCGCACCTTCTAGGTAATTACCTAGAGCTGTTGAGGCTCCAAGGCTTATTAACCTTGACCAAGGCGCTAACATCCCACGACGGTGGTTAAGGACCTCTTGATGGCCCTTTGCTCAAGGCCTAGGCTGTCATAAGGGGAGCGTACTCCCTCCTCTTGGGCGAGGGCTAATCTTTATTAAAAGGTGTCAAGGAAAAAAAAACCACAGGTAAGGCTACTTGCTGATAAGGTGCAGGAACGGCATCTACGTCAGCGTCGGCGTCTGCAACGGCGTTAAGGGCGCCAACGGCGACGCCCACTGCCTGGTTTACCTGAGGCCAGCAGAGGGCGGCGTCAAGCCCCTTGCCTCAGCTGGCCAGTCCGTTTCGGGTGTGCAGGGCTCAAGGTCAAGGTGGATATATGTCACGGCAGCAGCTCTCTTGGACGCAGTGTTGACCTTACTCCTCTTTCAAACTGAGAACTCGGCTGAGGCGCCATACCTGGCGGCGGCCATAGCGGCTCTGACCGCTGGCCTCGCTATATTCAGGGTCAAGACATCGCCCAGGAGGCGGCGCACCACTGTAATGACTTCGATCTTTACGAGCAGGGATGAGCTGTGCATGGCTGAGGGTGTCGAGTTCGTAACCATAACGTCGGCCGAGCTCCTCCTCAGCGACTCCACAGGCAGCGTGAAGCAAGTCAGGGTGTCGCTGGCCAACGGGGTCAGGGCAACCATCTACCTTACTGACAAGGAGCTCGAGGAGCTCAGGTCACACATCGCACTGAGCCCCACGCCCACTTACTGACCTAGGCCTGGCCGGGGCCCTTGATCAAGGGCTACGAAGCCATGGCTTCCGCGGTTCTAGAAGACCCCGTGGAGGAGCCCTCCGTCGACCGGTATGGCAGCGCCGCTCACGTAGCTTGCCCTCTCGCTCAACAGGAACTCTACTACCTCGCCCACCTCCTCTGGCTTGCCTATCCTGCCCAGGGGGACGTCGGCCATCTCCGCCTTCAGCTCCTCCTCGTAGCTTACGCCCTTTGCCCTTGCCCTGCTCTCTATGACCTGCCTTGACCTGTCGGTCTCAATGTTGCCCGGCAGGACCATGTTGACCCTTATGCCGTACTTGCCGAGCTCCCTGGCCAGGGTCCTGGTGAGGCCTGCCAGGGATATCCTTATCACGTTGCTTAGGGCCAGTACCTCGACCGGCTCCCTTATGGCAAAGCTCGAGAGCAGCACCACGCTCCCCCTTGACCTCTTCAGGTGCGGCAGCGACTCCTGGACCAGCCAGACCGCGTTCAACAGGAGCTGCCTTACCCCCAGCTCCCAGTCCCCTGGCGAGAGCTCCTCGAACCTGCCGGGCCTGGGCGGGGGAGCTATGTAGACAAGCCCCTCAAGACCCCCCATGGCCTTGACTGCCTCTGAGACCAGCCTCACCACCTCCTCGCGCCTCGTTATGTCGGCCATGACGCCGTGAACACTGCCGAGGGGTGAGAGGGCCTCTAGCGCCTTCCTGACGTGCTCCTCCGAGCTCCCGTTTATCGTTACCTCGTGGCCCCTCTCGAGGAGCACCTTGGCCACGCCAAACCCTATGCCCCTGCTGGAGGCCGTGACCAGGACCCTCATGACCTGCACCGAGGGGCCTGGGGAAGGCCAGGTTAAAAGCTGGAGCTAATAGGTCCCGCCCAATATCGTAGACTGGCCCCGGTGATGCGCGAATCCAGCTGACTTGGTGAGGACCCATTGCAGCGCTGAGGGGCCTCACGCCAGCTAGGCCTTACCTTGCCACAGTCCCCTCAACCCAGGAGATGTAGTCGGTCAGCCCCCTCTCGACCCTCAGGGCCAGCACCTCCGGGACCTTGTAAGGGTGAACCCTCCTTATGACCTCCTCAAGCCTGCCGTAGGCCTCGTCGGTGGTCTTTATGAGCAGGAGGTCCTCCTCGGCCTCCTCGAGCTTGCCCTCCCACCAGTACGAGCTGTGGACGCCGCTAACCACGTTAACGCAGGCAGCGACCTTTTCCTTCAGCAGCTCAAGGGCTATCCTCCTGCCCTCACCCTTTGGGGTCGTTACGAGGACCAGTAGGACGGTCATGATGACCGCCAGCGGTGGCGCCTTCGCACGACCTAATAAGGTTGCCGGCCTTCTAATGTGAAGTCGGCCTCAGGCAGAGCCCTTTACGTTAGCAGAGGCCCCTCTGGGCAAAAGCGACGTTAACTCGGCGTTGAAGGCCCTGAGGAGGCCCTTAAGGGCCTTTCGTTCTAGGGCGGCTCCCTTGAGAGGAAGCCCTGCGGCTCGGCCACGTAGCCCAGTATGCCCAGGAGCTCCTCGCCCTCCGAGGTGGAGTAGCCTATGAGCCTCAGCTCGTCGCCTGGCCTGAGGACCTCAAACTCCACAAGTATCCCGATTGGGTCGTAGCCCCTCGTGTAGACCTCCTGGAGGACTAGGACCAGCCTCCTGGAGCTCCCCCTCCAGAGCTCAAGCTGTTGGACCCTCGGCTGAGGGCTCTGGTTGTAGAACCCGAAGACAACTATCGCCCTGTCGGCCGGGATAACGGTCCTCAGCAGCTCGTTGACCCCCTTCCTCACGCTGAACCTCCAGTCGGGCCTGGGAAGGCCCAGGTCCTCGGGTCTCAGCTGCCTCACCACCAGGCTCCTCGGTATGAAGTGCCTGAGGAACGCGACGCCGGCCTGTATGGCCCTCTTCCTGGCCTCGAGGTAGACGCTGTACACGGTCTCCCTGGGCATTATCGAGGCGGGGTAGATCAGCGCGTACTGCCTCTGCTCAACTCCGAGGCCTGAGACGTCAATGTCCTCAAGCGATGCCTCCTCGCTCGTCAAGTCCTTCCCCTTTCGGCAAGGCGCCTTGATAAAGGGTGAGTAAAACGCTTTATGTCGGCAATCTATGTATATATTAATAATAGGTCTGCCCTCCATGCACTAAGAAGGCCATGACAGACGACTACAGGCAGAGCCTCATTTACCTGGCAACGATGAGGACCGTGAGGAGCGTGGCAGCAGGCATAATATACGTAGTCTTCACCTACCTAGCCAAGGAGGTCCTCCACATATCCATGTTCGAGCTGGGCATCATATACGCAACGGCGGGCGCCGCGACGGCGGCCCTCTCGGTGGTTGTGGGCTACATGACTGACCTCATAGGCCGCAAGGCCTCCCTCTACATATCATCAGCGCTCCTCGTACTCACGCCGCTCGTGCTCCTTGTCCACCTGTCCCTGGCCACAGCCTTCGCCGCAGCCATACTCGGCGGCATATCGGCCACCGGGGCGATGGGCGCAGGAGGCGTGGGAGGCGTTGTGGGGCCCGTCCAGAACACCATAATTGCAGACCTCACGAAGGACCTGGGGAGGACCAGGGTCCTATCGCTCCTGTCGTTCATAGGTAGCCTGGCAGCAGCTGGAGGAGCCCTCCTGGGCGGCTACTTCAGCTACTGGGACGAGCTGGTCATGGCCACCGTCATAGCGGCCGCCGCTATGCTCCTGATACCACCCATGAAGCTGCCTGACGTAAGGGCCAGGGGCCTCTCAATGAGGTCAGTCTCCAATGCCTTCAAGTTCTCCATGACGGGCCTCATGAACGGGCTGACGAGCGGACTTACAACGCCCTTCATAATCCCCATATTCGCTTACATCTACCACGCGCCCAGGGCCCTGGCAAGCGACGTCATTGCAGCCGCCTCCCTCGTGGCCACCTTCTCAATGCTCGCGGCCCCTGAGCTTGAGAGGAGAATGGGGTTCCTGAGGAGCATAACCGTCACGAGGGCCCTCACCATACCCATAATGCTGGCCTTCCCCTTCGCGGGCAGCTTCTGGGTTGCGGCTGCCCTCTACCTCCTCTACCCCATGCTCAGGGTCATAGCGATCCCCGTTCAGCAGTCCTTCCTCCTTGAGCTCACTCCGCCTGAGGAGAGGGGGAGGGTCTCGGGCCTCAACCAGGGCTCAAGGCTCCTCTTCTCCTCTGTCGGCACCTACGCGGCGTCCCCCTTCTTCTACGTGTCTGAGGCGGGGTCTGTGGTGTCAGAGGCAGGGCTCGTGCCCATGTACGCCGTCCCCTTCTTCCTCTACGCAACCCTAATGGCAGCCAACATCTATATGTACTGGAGGTTCTTCGCTAGGGACGAGGCAAGGCTCGCGGCCAGGAGGCAGGGCCCCGCCCCAGCCTTAGAGGACTGACCGTGAGGAGGAACGCCTTGAGGGTTCAGGACAAGCTGGCCGCCATATCGGCCATAAGGGTGCTCGGCCTCTCGCTGACCACGCCCTTCATAGGGGTCGCGCTCGAGGAGGCCTACAGGGTGCCGCTGGCCCAGGTATCTGCCTATTACGTTATACTAGCGGCCATGGGGGCGGCCGGGCAGGTCATTGGGGGCCTGGCCTCAGACAGGGCTGGCAGGGTCAGGGTGATGGCCTTCTCGGCCCTCACTGCCTTCGCCCTCCTGGCAGCTGCGACTGCCCTCGCCGGCAGCCCCCTGGCCCTTGAGGCGCTTACCTCCCTTCAGAGCT
Organism: uncultured Acidilobus sp. JCHS; assembly: GCA_000495735.1. Classification (NCBI taxonomy): domain Archaea; kingdom Thermoproteati; phylum Thermoproteota; class Thermoprotei; order Acidilobales; family Acidilobaceae; genus Acidilobus; species uncultured Acidilobus sp. JCHS. The sequence continues at coordinate 53,603 of AYMD01000002.1, forward strand.
TCTTCTCAGGCTCCTTCGCCTCAAGCAGCACTGCCCTCGTAGGGGACTACTTCAGCGAGCACGCAGAGCTGGTCAAGGCCTATGGCAGGGTCAGGGTAGGCGCAAACCTGGGCTGGGCTCTGGGCGCTGTCGTGGGGGGCTCCCTCTACCAGCTCCTGGGCCTCAGGACGCTCCTGGCCTTCACTTCCCTAACCCAGCTTAGCACGGTGCCGCTGATCCTGGCCATCCGTGAGCCGACCCCTAGGTCATCTATGAGGCTTGAGGCCCCCTCAGGACCCATGCTCCTCTTCCTCGGGCCCTCCTTCCTCACGTTCATTATAGCGGGGCTCATGGGCTACCCGTTAGTTTACTACTTCTCCGTGACCCTTGGCATGGGCACAGCCCTCGGAGGCTCGCTCCTCGCCCTCAACGGCGCCCTCGTGGTCCTGCTCCAGGACAGGGTAGCGGCCCTGGCCTCGAGGCTGAGGCCCTCGAGGGCCCTGGCCGCCGGCATGACGATCTACGCCATAGGCTATGCGATCCTCCCAGCAGTGAGGGGGCTGCCGGAGGCCCTGGCAGACATAGCCCTCATAACGGCGGGCGAGATGGTGGCCCTCCCGGTCTCAAGTGCAGTGGCGGCGAGGCTCAGCAGCCCGTCCTCAAGGGGGACCCACATGGGGGTGTACGGCCTGACCGGATCAGTGGCCAGGACCCTGTCGTCCTCTATCTTCGCGGCCCTGCTCTACACGCTCCCCCCGTCCGAGGTCTGGGGCGTTGAAGCTATAGTAGCTACGGCCTCAGCCCTAGGCTACCTAGCCGTGCTAGGCTAGCCGAGGACCTTAGGGAGCTCGTCGCTGCTCACTACCGTGGCCCCGTAGACCCTCCTGTAGTACTCCTCCCAGTTCTTATCTATGCGGGCCGCCACGGCGTCCCTGACCACAACCACCTTGTATCCCCTGAAGAAGGCGTCAGCGGCCGTGTGCCTCACGCATATGTCTGCGTCGAGCCCCACCAGCACGACAGTGTCGACGCCCAGCGACCTGAGTATGTGGTCGAGCGGGGTGCCGTAGAAGCCGCTGTAGGCGTGCTTCTCAAGCACGTACTCCCCCTCCCTCGGGGCCAGCTCAGGCACCACCTGGGCCCCCCAGGTGCCCTTCATGGCGTGAGGGCCCCAGAGGGGCATCTCTATGTCGGTGCTGTAGTGGGAGTCGTTCACGTATATCACTGGCCAGCCCCTCGACCTGAAGTGCTCAAGGGCCCTCCTGGCGGGCTCAACTGTTGAGGCCGCCTCGGGGGTCTTAAGAGCGCCGTGAACGAAGTCGTTAAGCATGTCAATAATCACGAGGGCGGGCCTCAAGCTCTCACCGTGAAGAACAGATGTTCTCCAGGAATATAAGCGTGCCTCTGGTGCCTAACAGTTACCTCTGAGGCCACCTAGACGGGGAGCCCTACGTAGTTGTTTCAACTTTCATAATATGTTTATAAGTTGCCACCGCAGTCAGCATATACAGGAGGTACGTGTCTGTTCACTCAAGATGTGGGGTCCCTGGGGTGGCCCTGAACGCCCCCAAGCCCGATGAGGCCCCGAGCGGGATGCGGGGGAATAAGGATGAGGCGATGACCGTAAGGCAACATGAACCTATACGAGAGCTGAACCCCCTTAAGCCCCTCCTGGACCTAGACAGCTGGGCAAGGCCCTTGGCCAGGCCCATATACGGCCAGGGCTTCTTCCACGTGTCAAGGGAGGCCATATTCTACACCATAGTCTTCGACTACGCTGACGAGGAGATGGAGTACCAGCGCCTCCTCTCAGGCCCGCCTGAGGCCCTGAGGGCCGAGGAGGAGAGGCTCAGGTCAGAGATGCAGTCCCTCATGGACTCGGAGAGGGTCATAATAAACGGGGAGAGAGTGAGGCCCAGGGTCATCGCGGCCAGGGCAGAGGTGAGGGGGGAGCCGAGGAGGTCAACGGCCACCTTCCTCGTCGAGATGCCGTGGAGGCCAAGGACGGGGGTCAACGTCTATGAGGACTTCTACGAGCCCGACGTGGCCGAGTACGACTACGTGGTCTACTGGCTCATGCCCCCGTGCGCCTCGATAAGGAGCTATGAGATGCCAGGGAGGGCCAGGGTTGAGGGGAGGCTCCTGGAGGTGAAGGTCAGGGCAGGCACCAGGGTTGAAGGCTACGAGAGCATAGCCTTTGAGCTGCCTGAGGGCTGCCTCACAGCACCCTGACGGGCACGCCCAGCCTGGCCGCCACCTCGGCCTGCCTTGAGTCAGCCGTGACCAGCTCAGCCCCAAGCCTGAGGGCGGCAGCTACGAAAAGCGCGTCCTGCATAGTCAGGTCCTCCCTTGACGATATCTCGAGGGCGTCCTTAAGCAGATCCCTGAAGCCAATGACCTTCAGGCCCTTTCCCTCAGCGAGACCCTCAAGGGCCTTTGCGGCGGTGGCGGGGTCGACCTTGCTCGCCCTGACCCTCCTGGCAAGGGCGTTGGCCGCCTCGACGAGGGCCAGGTCAACTGTCGCAGCCCCTTCCCTCATGGCCTGCTCCACCTGCTCCCAGCCGTCCTCCCCCAGGAGGTACTTGACGAGGGCTGAGGAGTCGAGGACCCTCAAGTGAGGCCACCTGAGACCGGGGGCAGTATGGAGATGAAGTCGCCGTCCGATAGCCTCACCTCGCCAGCCCTGGAGGGCTCAGCGCTCCTCCCGTTGACAAGCACGAGCACCCTCCCAGCCATGGCTGACGTTAACCTGGGGCCGTGTATCCTCCCCAGCTCTCCCAGCAGGTCAGCCAGGCTCGAGCCCTCCGGCAGCTCGAGCTCCTCCCTGTGGACGCCAGCGGCCTCGACCAGCTGGCCCCCGAAGAGCACTGTGACCCTCAAGGCCTAGCTCACGAGCCCCTGGGGGCAGGGTAGGGCACTATGGGCACCAGCGCCTTCTCCTGGAGCTTGGCGAAGAAGTACCTCTTGAAGTAGGCTGCGTCGTTCACGTCAACGTAGGCCAGGGCGCCCTCGGGGCAGGCCTTCACGCAGGCCGGGTCGCCGCCGCAGAGGTCGCACTTGACGGCCTTCTTCTCAAGGCGGTCTATTGTTATGACCCCGTACGGGCAGACCATGACGCACCTCTCGCAGCCGTCGCACCTGGACCTGTCTATGACCACGGCGAAGGTGTTTGGGTCCCTGTATATGGCGTCATGGGGGCACACGCCGTCCATCGCACAGAGGCCGCACTGTATGCAGAAGAGCGGGGCGTCGAGGGGCTCCCTCTCGAGCCTGAGCACATGGATTGCCGAGAGCTCCGGGTCGAAGACCTTGAAGTGCTCGAAGCTGCAGGCGAGCTCACACCTGCCGCAGCCAGTGCACTTCTCGGGGATCGCTATGAGCTGCTTCAAGCCGGGCCCCTCTCAGGCTGGGCCCCAGGAGATATATTACCCTGACCTCCTCCCGGCCCCAGTAAGGGATGAGGTCTAGCCCCTCCTTAACGTTACGCCATCTAAGGAACGCCAGGCCGCGATGGTCAGGAGGGGCTGGGACTCAGGCCTTGACTTCGAGGAGGCCTACAGGAGGATACTAAACCACATGCTGAGCTCCAGGAGCCCATACGACGTGGTCCTCCTAGTCCAATTGCGCAACGGCAGCCGCGTAGGCGAGGCCGTAGAGGCCACAGTGAGGTTCTGCGAGACAGACCAGGACCAGGTCCTCGTAAGGGTCGAGAAGCACAAGGACAATGACCTGCGCCTTATGGTCCTCTCAGAGGAGCTCAGGTCAGGCGAGGGCAGGCAGCTGCTGGGCGAGGCCTGCTCCAGGCTCTCAGCCCTCAGGAACCCAAAGGCCGCCGTAAAGGTGTACTGCCGCAGGGCCTACGGCTTCAACACCCACAGCCTGAGGTACGCCTTCGTTTCGTACCTCCTGAAGAGGGGCGTGTCGCCGAGCATAGTCGCCAAAATCACAGGCCACAGGTCGCTCGACCACATCCTTCACTACACTGAGGTCAAGCTGGCTGAGGAGGTACTGGCTGGCCTCAGGGGCTGGGGCGCCTCGCCATCTGAGGGCCAGGCGCCTTGACCTTAGGCCGCAAAGCTATTTATATTTCAAAGCGCAAAGCATCTTGAGGTGCGGTCCTCTTGAGGACCAAGGGGGCCCTGGCCCTCGTCCTTATCATCGTTGTCTCGGCATCACTGCTCGCTGGGCTGTTCTACGCGATGCCTAGCCTGTTCCACAGGAGGGGCGTGATAATAGTAAGGGCATACGCTATAGGGAGCGACGGGGGCCTGATCCAGCTGACCAACGCCTCGTTCTCGGTCTGGGCCTGGGCCCCCACACCTAACGGTACTGAGTTCATCCCCGTCTTCAACGGCACAGGGGCCCAGGCCGCGATAAACCTGACCAGGCTCGTAGGCTGGGCCGAGGACTGGATAAGCACATACGGCATGGCGGCCATATTCTCCTTTGAGCCCTCGATAATTATCTGAGTCTCATACCCCATAGCACTGCCCAACGGCAGCCTTGAGCTTGTGACCCAGCCCTCCTTCCAGCCCCTTAACCTGAGCCTCCCGCTGAGCGGCAGCGGGGCCGTGATAGACGTTATGGTGGGCCACCCCTTCAGGACGCTGCTGAACCCTGGCAAGGGCGCTGGGGTAGCTGTAAGGGGTCTCACCAAAGTGTCGCCAGGGCAGACCACAACGACGACCGTCACCACCACGCTAACTAATATAACCACAACCTCATCCACGCGCCCATCAAACGCTTGCCCCATCTGCTATATGCCTATCGATCTCTTACTGGTACCTCACGTCATTGCTTGGTACCCCAACGACACGGGCATGGCCCCCATAAGCCTCGCCATTGCCTTGGCGCAGCCCAGTAATGTTAGTGGCAAAAACGATGCATATATGACCATAGGTATAACGGTGGCCTCTTCGTATGTCAAGCAGTTCACTATAAACGGCCTCATGATAGCTGGCAGCGCGTTCGACGCCGCTACGGATGATTACGAGGAGACGGGGAACCTGTTCCAGGCCGTCAGCAAGCTTTCCCCGCAGCTGGGGACCACGTTCACGTTCACGACTGAAGGAGAGATCGCAGAAAGTAACGGCGTAGGGGTCGAAACCCCAACGACTGATGACGACATAGCCCAGCTCTACATGGTTGGCCAGGTGGCGCTGGTCAACTGGACGGCGTACATGCTGCCTCTGGTTTCCAACACGCCAGTAGGCTGGTACCTCGGCCTCCAGCTGACGGAGTTTAAGGCAGTGGAGAACAACAGCGCAGTGGCCCCCGTGATATATCGCTGGTGGGCCTACGACTCGTGCGTTAACCTGAGCGAGTGGGCCTCCTACCAGGAGGCCCTCATGCAGAACCCAAACTCCCTCTATTACGGTGAAATTAACTCCACGTGCCTGCCCCCTAACACGCCAGCGCCCGTCATATGGCAGGACTACGCCACGAACCTGACGCATTTCACTACGATGAACCCTAACTCACAACAATACTACTACTACGTGGACCTCTCCGTTAACGGGGGCGAGTCGCTTCTGGGCATAGGCATTGACGCGGGCTCGGCCATAGCGTCGATTATAGGAACGGCCCTTATGGTGAGCCAGCCAGAGGTAGGCGCTGCCGTACTCGTGATAGCGGCGCTCCTAGGCTCCTTCCAGTACCAGTACCACTCACTGGCGGAGAGCGTAAACAGTTTTTTGGTAGGCAACACCCTCCTGAATTATTACGTTAACATATACTACAGCAACCTGACCCCCGTGTACTATAACGCCAGCGGCTACGGCTTCACCCTGCCCAGGGAGCTGATACTTATAAACGTGACCTCATAGCCTGAAGGCTAAGGGGGCGCCTAAGCGCCCTAGTAAAATCTTTTTCTTCGCTTTCCCTTTTCGGCATGAGCCTCTAAACCTCGTGGCCTCAGCCCGCAGAGACAGAAGTGCCAGGAATCTTACGCATGGGGAGCGCCGTAAATGGGGCCCTGCGGGCGAGGCGGAGGTCCCTGGGCGCGAGGGTGACCATAAGCTGATGAAGGTAAGTCCTAGGGACAGACGGCTGGCCAGCCCCTCGAGGCGCCTCGAGGGGTCACGTGAGCTAATTTCATTTTCCACAAGCTTGTGGAAAACGACCTAGCTGGGCCGCTCGAGGGGCCTGACGCCCTGTTACCTTACGCCATTTAATAAACGCAGGACTTACATCAAGGCCTGGGGCTCCGCGTTAAGGCCCTCCTCAGTCACCTGTTCAAGCCTTGTAGTAACACATAATAGCCGGTTTGGTGAGGTCCCCTTGACGGGGTCGACCTTGAAGTACTCAACCTACCTGATGGTCGGCGCCCTGACCTTTGACCTCCTGGTAGCCGTCGTCTACCTTATAGTGGCCCTGGGCATAGGGGCCCCGGCCCTCGCCAGCGGCTTCTACGCCTTCCTCGGGGCCCTCATCTTCATACTCATAGGCATGGGGGCCTCGCTCGGCCTGACAGTGGGCGGCTACAGGAGGTCAATGCTGGCCGTGAGCCTTGTCTTCAACCTGGCCCTGGCGGCCCTCATGTTCTACTTCAAGGCGGGCCTGGTACCTGAGGCCGTGACAGCCCTGGTGGCCCTCGTCAACATCGCGGCCTCAGCCATGGCTTACTCCGCCATGGGGTCGAGCAGGGAGGTCAAGCTGCCAATACTTGGGGTCTAAGCCAGCTCATGACTGAGAGCTGAGCGAGGCCCTCCTGAGCGAGACCCTTACTGCCAGGGCGGCGGCCGCTGAGACGAGGGCCAGGAGAAGGCCGTACCCCAGGGGGCCGGCCAGGAGGAGGGTCAGCGGGGGAGGGGAAGAGGGGACCGAGCCGTAGTAGGAGGTGTTCTCAAAGGCGGGGAAGCCCCCGACCCAGGCCACGGCCGTCACGTTCAGGTAAACTGCGTCAGGGGGGACGGCCTCAGAGGCCACGCCTGACGGCGAGGGCCTCAGGACCTGCCTCACGAGGGAGCCACCATAGTAGTACTCAACTGTCACGGTCCAGTTAGCGCAGGTCGGCCAGACGGAGGCGTAGGCGACCCCTCTGGCGGCCCTGACCAGGGCAGTGGCCATCATGGCCTGGCCCCCTGAGGCGCCCTGGGTCTCATTGAAGGCCCAGAGCGAGGGGTCCGGCCTCACCGTTACCCCCTGGGCCGAGGAGACGCCCTCAGCCGTCTGAGACCCCTCAGGCCACATGGCCGGGAAGCAGTACCACTGCCCTGGCGGCGAGGGCGGCGACCAGGGCCCTAAGTAGTACCTCAGCGACGCCAGGGCGTCCCATGAGCCTATGATGGCCTCTGAGCCCTCGGCGTAGCCTCCCACCACGAACTCGGCGTCCATGCCTTCGGCCTGCCATATCACCATGGTCACGGGCTGCGGCAGCATAACTACCAGGAGGGGCCTGAGCGAGGCGGACCCGTTGAGGCCGTAGTAGAAGGCCACGTAGTCCCCCTGGGCGGCCACGGCCAGCGTGAGGTTGAAGGGGGAGGTCACGTTTGTCCAGCCGGCCGAGGAGTAGAGGTAGGGGCCCTGCGGAGACCTGGCCAGGCGGGCAGAGCCCAGAACCACAGTGAAGTTCAGGGGCTGGCCGAGGCCCGGCTCGTAGCCCTCAGGCCCCGTGAAGTTCCAGAGGTTTACCCAGGCCCTCACGGCGTACCTTCCTCCCCCGAGCTCCCTGACCCCGGCCACGGCCTGGGCCCAGTAGTAGCCCGAGGGCGATGAGGTGTTCCCCGAGACCAGGTCAACGTTGAGCTGGACGCTAACCGAGCTCCCAAAGCCCTGGGAGCTGAAGGAGCCGTTGATGAAGTAGAGCCAGCCCAGGGCCGCCGTGATGGGTATCGGGGACTGGGACGAGTAGCCGAAGGTCAGGCTCGTGTTGCCCTGGGACAGGGCGCTCTCCTGGACACCGTAGTAGGTCGGGCCGACGGGGCTCGCGGCAAGCGCAAGGCCCAGACTCATTGTAAGGGCGAACAGCGCAATCAGCAGGGCGGCCCAGGGCCTGAAGGGCACAGGTTTACCCTACAGCCTTATGAGTGGACGCTGAGGGCGTAATTGCTTTAGTCCAGCTGAGGTGCTTAGGGGGACGAAGGGGGAAGGCCGCTTAGTCTTACCCAAGGCAGAAGGCCCAGCAACACGAATAGAGCTACCGCCCAAGGAGACGTCGTGAAGTTCTTTCGAGCGGCCAAAATATACAACTGTCCACCAGTACTTAAATTTGTTGCACGCCTTACACGTCAGGCCTAAGGCAAATAACTCCTGGCCCGGAACACTTAAAGTAACATGGTTGTCGTCAGGGACCCCAGGCCTGAGGCCAGGGAGCTAGTAGCTGCGGCGAGAGCGGCTCTTGGACTGGAGGAGCTTGACCTCCTGGTAAGGGGCGCTTACGTGGTGGACGTCTGGGCCAGGGACGTCAAGAGGCAGGACGTTGGCGTGAAGGGGAGGGTCATAGCGTGCGTCGGCTCCTGCCGCGGAAGGGCCAGGAGGGTCATCGATGCTGACGGCCTGTTCCTGGCGCCTGGCTTCGTAGAGGCCCACATACACGTGGAGAGCTCCTTCCTCTCCCCATCAGAGTTCTCAAGGCAGCTCGTTACCCACGGAACCACGGCGGCCTTCGTGGACGTCCACGAGGTCGGGAACGTAATGGGCCTGAGAGGGGTCGCCGCGCTCGCCAGGGCCTTTGGGGCCGTGAGGCTCAAGGTGTTCCTCCTGGCGCCCCCCAACGTCCCGCCTTCCCGCAAGGTAGATGACCAGGGAGGGGCCTCAATACCCTACGGGGAGGTCCTAGAGGCCGCCAGGGGGCTCTCGGGCATAGGCGAGGTCATGGACCTCCAGTCCCTGGCGGAGGGCGACGAGGAGTTCCTCTCGTTTGCCGCCCAGGCCTCCACCTCATTCACCGTGCAGGGCCACATGGCCGGCCTGAAGGGGCCTGAGCTAGACGCCTACGTAAGCCTCGGCATAAGGAACGACCACGAGGTGGTCAGCCCAGAGGAGCTTGAGGAGAGGATCTCAAGGGGCGTCTTCCCCTTCGTCAGGTACGGGTCGAGCTGGAGGGACCTGGACAGGCTGAGCCAGCTGGTCTCAAGGCACTCGCCCCTCGTCTCCATAGTAGCTGACGACATACATGCCCTCCACCTTGTCGCCGAGGGCCACCTTGACAGGGCCCTGAGGAGGGCCGTGGAGCTAGGCGTCGACCCGGTTGACGCGGTCAGGGCAGTCACGCTGGCCCCAGCCATGGCCTACGGCTTTGAGGCCTGGATGGGCTCGATAGCGCCCGGGAGGCTCGCCGACATTGTGCTGCTGAGCGGCCTCGACAGGGGGCTGAGCGTCCTCAGGACCTTCATTGACGGCTCTGAGGCCGTTTGCAATGGCGCAGGGGCCGACCTGAGCGCCCTGAAGAGGCACCGTCAGGGTCTCCTTCACCCCCTCGCTCGAGGTCAGGGCCCCCGTGGGGGACGGGGAGGCCTCGGCCAGGCTGATAGAGCTCGTCAACGGCTCAAGCCTAACAAGGGAGAGGGTTGAGGGGGTCAGGGTAAGGGAGGGCAGGGTCGTGGCATCGGGGAACGTCTCGGAGGTCCACGTTATAAACAGGTACGGCAAGCCGCGCCAGGGGTCTGGCCTGCTAGGCCTTGCGGTGGAGGGGGCCATAGCCTCATCGGTCTCCCACGACACCCATAACGTGGTCGTGGTGGGCGGCGACAGGAGGTCTATGGAGGCCGCCCTAGGCGCTGTGCTCTCCGCCGACGGCGGCATAGCCGTGGCGAGGGGAGGCGAGGTGAGGGCCCTCCTGCCCCTGCCCCTCGCCGGGCTCATGAGCGACATGAGGGCCGAGGAGGTGGCAGAGCGCCTCAGGACGGTGATAAATGAGCTCAGCAGGGCCTGCAGGTGCGACGGTGACGTCCTCCTTCACCAGCTCCAGCTCCTCAGCCTGACCGTGATACCTGAGCTGAGGGTCACCGACAGGGGCCTCTACAGCGTGCCCAAGAGGTCATATGTGCCCCTCCTGGAGGTGAGCTGAGTTGGCCTGGGAGCCCCGCTCCGAGCACGACACAGTGCTCGTCATAAGCTTCGGGGGCCAGTACGCCCACATGATATCACGGAGGGTCAGGGACCTGGGCGTCTACAGCGAGGTCATGCCCTACACCAGGGCCACTGAGGAGGCCGTGAGGGCCAGGGCGCCCAAGGCGTTGATACTCTCGGGCGGGCCCAGCAGCGTCTACGAGCCCAACGCCCCGTCCATAGGCCCCTGGGTCCTTGAGCTGGGGGTTCCCGTGCTGGGGATCTGCTACGGGCACCAGCTCCTGGCCAAGCTGGCGGGGGGCTCTGTGGAGAGGGGGGTCGGGGAGTACGGCAGGACCAGGGTGGTCTTGCTCAGGGACGACCCGCTCCTCGAGGGCTGGGGGAAGGAGGAGGACGTCTGGATGAGCCACGCAGACTACGTAGCGTCGCCCGGCAGGGGAGGCGAGGTCCTCGCCGTCTCGGAGGGCACGGGCTACATAGCAGCCATGAGGCTAGGCGACGGGGTCTACGGCGTCCAGTTCCACCCTGAGGTCAGGCACACGGAGAAGGGCAGGCTGCTCCTGGCCAACTTCCTCTTCAAGGTGGCCAAGGTTAGGCCCACCTGGAGGGTCGAGGGGCTGGCCGAGAGGCTCATAGAGGAGGTCAGGGGGCGGGTGCCGGAGGGCGAGAAGGCGCTTGTGGCTGTGAGCGGGGGCGTCGACTCGACTACGGCCGCCGTCATAGCCAAGAGGGCGCTGGGCGACAGGGCCGTGGTTGTCTTCGTGAACCACGGGCTGCTGAGGGAGGGGGAGGCCGAGGAGGTCCTGGCGGCCCTCAGGGGCCTGGGCCTCAACCCCATTTACATAGACGCCTCGGAGCGATTCCTAAGCGCCCTGAAGGGGGTGACGGACCCTGAGCAGAAGAGGCTCATAGTGGGCAGGCTCTTCGCCGAGGTCTTTGAGGAGGTGGCCAGGTCTGACCCCTCCATAAGGTGGCTCGTCCAGGGCACCACGTACCCTGACGTTATAGAGAGCGGCGCCGAGCCGGGGGCCGACAGGATTAAGAGCCATCACAACGTTGGCGGCCTGCCCGAGAGGCTGGGGCTCGGGGTCATAGAGCCCCTCAGGTACTTCTATAAGGACGAGGTCAGGAGGCTCGCCCTGTCCCTTGGGGTGCCCGAGGGCATAGCCCTGAGGCACCCGTTCCCTGGGCCGGGGCTGGCGGTCAGGGTCATAGGGGAGGTCACTGAGGAGAAGCTGAGGGTGGCCAGGAGGGCCTCAAAAATAGTTGAGGAGGAGCTAAGGAGGGCCGGGCTCTACGACAGGGTCTGGCAGGCCTTCGCCGTTGTAGGGGACGACAGGTGGGTAGGGGTCAAGGGGGACAGGAGGGCCCTCGGCTACATAGTTACCATAAGGGTCGTCGAGAGCGAGGACGGCATGACGGCCGACTGGGCGAGGCTTCCGCACGACCTGCTTCAGCGCATGGCGTCAAGGATAACGTCAGAGGTACCTGAGGTCGTTATGGTGACCTACGCCATAACTACTAAGCCGCCGTCAACCATAGAGCCCGTTTAGGGATAAAAGGCAGGCCTCCGAGGCCTAAGGCGGTGAAGCGGCATGGGCTTCCTGGAGAGGCTTGGCAGCGCCGAGAAGCTGTACACCTTTGACGACGTCTACATAGTGCCGGGCAGGGCCCCCGTAGACCCCAGCGAGGTTGACATCAGCAGCAGGTTCAGCAGGCACGTAAAGGTCCTGATACCGATATCCTCGTCCCCCATGGACACCGTGACCGAGTACGACATGGCCGTAGCCATGGCCTTAATGGGGGGAATAGGGGTCATACACAGGAACATGTCAAGGGAGCAGCAGGCCGAGATAGCCAGCAGGGTCAAGAGCGCCCCTCCCGTGCCAACGTCAAGGCTGTACCTGACGCCAGACGAGGAGTGCAGCAGGGCCTACGATGGACTCAGGTCCCTGGGCCTGAGGGACGCCCCCGTGGTGTCGCCCGATGGTAGGGTGGTAGGACACGTGAGGGCCTCGTCTCTGAAGGGCTGCAGGGGCAGGCCGGTGGCAGAGCTCGTCGAGCCCCCTAAGGCCTTTGACGTCAGGCGCGCGGAGGAGGCCCTCAACTTCCTGGAGTCCGGGGCCGCCGACGCTGTTGCCATAGTTGTCTCTGAAGGCGCATACGTCGGCACCGTGACCTTCGACTCCTCTCTCAACAGGGTCACGCCCTCCCTGGACCCCGAGGGAAGGCTTGTCGTGGCCGCTGCAGTGTCCCCCTTCGACGTTGAGAGGGCAAAGCTCCTGGACAGGTACGTGGACGCAGTAGTGACAGACGTGGCCCACTTCCACAACGTGGAGGCCATGGCGGCGGCCAAGGTCATGGCTAAGGAGGTCTCGGCGGACTTCGTGGTGGGCAACATAGGGACCCGCGAGGCCGCTGTGGACGCCCTGACAATTGTTGAGAGGGTTGACGGCTTCAGGGTAGGCATAGCCGGGGGCTCTATATGCACGACGTCAAGCGTTGGAGGCGCCTACGCCCCGGCCCTCTGGGCGGTAGCGTCCGTGAGGGACGCCGCTGACCAGCACGGGGCTGACGTCCCAATAATAGCGGACGGCGGCATAAGGTCATCAGGCGACATAGTTAAGGCCCTGGCGGCTGGGGCCTCGAGCGTCATGTTGGGCTACCTGCTTGCCGGCACCGACGAGGCCTCTGCGCCGCTGATAAGGATCGGGGACAGGGCCTACAAGCCCTACAGGGGCATGGCTAGCAGGGGGGCCATGGAGAGGAGGTTCGCCGTGGACAGGTACACCAGGGCCTCGAAGAGGGTGGCCGAGGGCGTTGAGGGCGTGGTGGAGTACAGGGGCTCAGTCATGTCGGTGCTCGCCGACCTGGCGGAAGGCATAAGGGCAGGCCTTGGGTACGCCGGGGCCTCAAACATAAGGGAGCTGTGGGAGAAGGCAAGGTTTGGCCTGGCTATACCTAAGCAGGTGCCAGGGGAGCTCTTCAGGACTGGCCAGTGAGCGTTCGCCGTCCGCTAACGCCTGCAGCCTTCAGACAGCTGTAGCGTTATCGAGTAGCTCACCACGCTGCTCTTGAGCTCAGCTTGGCAGTTCATGTACAAGGTTATTAACTAGCTAATGGTTAGCAGTAGCTAGGCGACCTATGTATGGTATTTCGTAAGATATCAGTCTTGGCCAAGATCTTTGATGAAAGGGATCACGCTGTCGTCATGGTGAACAACGTCCCAGTGCTCATAGTCAAGTACAACGGCAAGTTCTACGCCATGGACGCCAGGTGCCCTCACATGGGCTGCGGCGTGCTCAGCGAGGTTCAGGACGGGCACATTGCCGTCTGCCCGCTCCATAAGGCCAAGTTCGACGTGCTGACAGGCGACATGGTTTCACAGCCAATAGTCATGCCTGAGAGGCAGTGCGAGTTCAACAGGGAGCTGCACCCCCCGCTTAAGAGGTACGACGTGAGGGTGAGCCCTGAGGGCCTCCTTGAGATCGATATCTAGCGGGGAGCTTCAACGTAATGGCCTTGTCTCACAGGGCTATCATGCCCTTAGGCGGCGTAAGAGCTGGCCTCCTCTCTGTCCTGAAGGGCGAGGGCTCCTTAGGCGAGGAGGTCAGCTGTAAGGCGTGGGCCCTGCCTACTTCTTTTACAAGTATTATGACATACTCCTCGCCGCCTACCATATAGTTCTCCTCACGGGCGGCCAAGTCCATGTAGCCGCGTATGGCCTCCTACACATCGCATTTAGACCGCCATGCCGTAAATGTCATGTTGGCTCTGCGGCCAGGCCCTCGGCCTGCTCAACGACAACGCCGCGGCTGAGTTGCCACTTATCGCTGTCGGCCTCAGCTGCGGCCACTTAATTCTGGGGCAGGACAAGGACGCCGTACGAGTTCAGCCTGTACCTGGCCAGGACGCTCACCTTAGTTGGGGGCCATGTTAGCGACGTGTACTCCATGCCGAGCTCCAGGCCGTTAAGGTAGAGGTCCATGACCTCGCTCCCCCACGGCAGCAGCTCCTGAAGGGACCTGAGCATCAGGGTCAGAGGCACGAGCACGCTACCCGAGGCCAGGGGCGGCTCCATGACGAACGCCACGTAGGTCCAGCGGCCGGGCCCCATGGGGTCGGCTATGTAAACTCCCCAGTTAACGACGCCGGGCCTGCCGTTCACGACAGTGGGCAGCCCAAGGGTCCGATTTGGCGACTGGTAGCCCATTGGGTTAAAGCCGGGGCTACGGTAGAGCCATATCATGACTTCAAGCTCCCTGGGCCCCACTCTGCCCTGGCCTGGCCCCCTGGTCAGCCACAGGTCGAAGGCCAGGTTGCCCCTGCCGTTCGGGAACTCTACCAGGTAATCAACGTAGGCGAGGGCCTGGGGGAGCTGGCCTACCTTGGCTGGCAGCTGGAGCAGGGGGGATGTGCTAGTTGAGAGCGAGCCCCAGGGCTTGTAGCCATATATGACCTCCGGGTAGCCCAGCACGGTCTCAGGGGGCCTCGTGGCCGTGGCCTCGCTGTAGGAGACCACAACGTTCAGGCCGTCGCTGCACAGCTTAGCGGAGGAGTTACCCCAGCCCTCCCAGGTGTTCCAGGGGTTTGGGTCCACAACCACGCTGTGACCTTCAGGGTCCTTCACCGCCACCCAGCCGGGCTCCCCAGCCTTTGTGGAGGAGGCCTCCACGCAGTCCCTGAGGCCGCTGGGAGGCATGAGGTTAAGGTAGCCCCCAAGCGACTTCAAGGGCGCTTCCCAGGCAAGGTGACCTCAGGAGGCTATATCCTCTGCTGCAGCCGTTTGTCCCGCGCCCTCGCCTCAATCACCTGTCTATTCATAACCGAGCGTAGGGCTTTCGCCTCGCCCACAGGGCCCTAGCGGCGCCGTTGGCGTCATGGGCGGCCGTCGGGCCCAACGGCGTGGGGCCCCATCTACGGCGCCTCCCAGGCGTAAGTTTCAGCCCCTCTGCCTTTGCGGGTCACGAGGTTTAGAGGTTCATGCCAAAAAGCCAAAGAATAAAGGCCTTTACTAGGGCGCTTAGGCGCCCCTTTAGCCTTCAGGGCGATGAGCTCACGTTTATGAGCACCAGCTTCCCGGGCAGGGTGAAGCCGTAGCCGCTGGCGTTATAGTACACGGGGGTCAGGTCATTGAAGTATACGTTAACGTAATAGCCACGCGGCAGGCTGTTGAACGCCATAATTTCGTTAAACACCAGGTACTGGAAGGGGACAAGGACCCCCGCTATTAGATCCGCGGAGGCTGTTGCCCCTGGCTGGCCGAAATCCTTGCCCTCCATCACTGACGCTATGGCCGAGCCAAGGTCGATGCCCGCGCCCAAAGGGCTTATGATAGTTCCGTTAACGCCGTGTGAGAGCTCATAAGAGAGCTCTATGAAGTTACCGCCAGGCCTCACCGTAGCGTAATACGTCAGGTTCGTGGCGTAGTCCTCCCATATGACTGGCGCTGGCGTGTTCGGCAGAGGGCACGTGGAGTTCATGCCAGCCTTGAAGAAGTAGCTTGAGTTCTGCATGAGGACCTGTTGCTCACGAGCCCACTCGCTCAGGTTGACGCACTTATCGTAGCCCCACCAATAGTAGAGCCCAAGGCCCGTGTAGCTCACGAACTTCGTGGGCTTAAACTTCGCGATCCTAGCCTCCGTCGGCTGGAGGCTGAGGTACCAGGTTACTGGCCTGCCGAAGGCGCTCACCTCAGTCCAGTTGACCAGCGCGCCCTGGCCAACTATGTAGAGCTGGCTTATGTCAGGCCCTTTCTCATTTTGCAACAGGATATAGGCCACTGTGCCGATGGACAAGATGCTCGTGAAGTCGAGCGCAGGCCCCATTACCGGGGAAAGCGTCCTGACGGCCTGTAGCAGGTTCCCCGACTCAGCAACTCTTAGAGCGGCCTCGAACTCGCTGCCAGACAACGTGACGGAGTCCACGATGGCAGGGAATCCTTCTGTTGATATCTCCACGTCCGCTACGCCTCCACTAGCAGAGCTGGGCTGCGCTAAGGCCACAGCGAGGCTTATGGGGGCCATGCCCGTGTCGTTAGGGTACCAAGCAATTACGTGAGGTACCACGTAGAATGGGGGTGGGAATGCCAACGTATCACCTGAGCCCCTTGCGTTCGCCCCGCTGGCCTTCACGACGGTAATGAAGGGGCGGCCCATCACAGCGTTTACTACCATGCCCAAAATGCCGCTCAGCGGGAGGCTCAGGTTGAGGGGCCTGTAGAAGGGCTGAGCCACGAGCTCGACGCTGCCGTTGGGCAGGCGTATGTAGTACGAGACCCAAATTATTATCGATGGCTCAAAGACGCCTATGGCAACCTTGCCATAAGCGTGAACCCAGTCCTCGGCCCAGCTGGCCAGCTTTCTCAGGCCTATCACCGCCTGGAACCCAGTCCCGTTGTAGATAGGCATGAACTCGGTTCCGTTAGGGGTCGGCGCCCAGGCCCACACTGAGAAGGAGGCGTTAGTTAGCCAGACCAGCAAGCCGTAGCTTCCTATAGCGTAAGCCCTTACTATCACGCTTCCCCTGTAGAACAGGTTAGGCGTCGCGTAGAACAGCTCCGCGAGCAGCAAGGCCGAGACAATGACAATAAGGACGAGGGCCAAGGCCCTGGCGGTCCTCAAGAGGGCACCCAGAACTACTTTGTGCTTATGAAATTTAAATAGTTCTTGAAGCCCTCTAAGTCAAGGCGCGTCCTGGCTTTCAATTGGCGAGGCGCCTCGTCACGTGGGGCCTCAGCGTGCTTAGGGGCCTCGTCAGAAGAGCTTATCTTTGACGAGCCCTTTAAAGAGACTGAGCGGGTGGGCGGTTGCCCGAGGACATCTACGAGGCCATATCTCACCCGACCAGGAGGGCCATAGTGAAGGCCCTGGGCGAGAGGGGACACATGACCTTCACTGAGCTCATGGAGGCCGCCAACGTCAAGGACACGGGCACCATGACATTCCACCTCAGGAAGCTGTCGGCCCTGGTGACCAGGAACGCCTCAGGCGAGTACGAGCTGACGGAGCTGGGCAGGAGGGCCTACGAGGCCATAAAGATGATAGAGGGACAGGGGGCAGCCCCTGCTAAGGAGGCCGCTGGGCCTTCAGCCCCCGCGGGCGGGGCCAAGGAGGAGGGAGTGGGGCTGCTCATAATATCGAACAGGGTCAACGTTGACATTGACAGGGCTCTGCTTGAGGACGCAAAGGCTCAGGGCAGGAGGGTGCTGGTCAGGGACTGCGCCTTCGTCAAGGTGCTCGACGACGTTGATGAGAACCTCGTGAAGGAGGCGCTGGAGGGCATAGAGAGCAGCGCCTTCGTAGAGGCCCCGAAGAGGCTCTCAGGCGTGCTCAACCCCAGGATGAGCTACGTGGCCTTCGTGAGCTTCAAGGACCACGTAGAGCCCTCATCGTCATTCATGGGTCTCGAGAGGACTGTACTCAAGGACTTCCTGCCCGCGGCCCTCCTGGGCTCCCTGAAGTCAGGGCTCCTCAGGGGCTGGCACTGGAGGGCGAAGCGCACCCTCGTCTACAGCTCCCCCCTCAGGGCCTACAGGTCGGTGAAGCTTGACGTTGAGGACTCCGAGCTCAGGCTGACGAGGGGCGAGGGCAAGGTTGAGTTCTACAGCTATGACTCAAGCTGCAAGTACGACGTGGGTGAGGACAACGACGAGCTCGCCATAAAGGCCAAGGACTGCGAGGTCGAGCTCTCCCTCCGGCCTGGGGCAACCTCGCTCGAGCTCAGCGCCGAGGACTCTGACGTCAAAGTTGACTACAGGGGCCTAAGCAGGGTGGATGTTGAGGCCCTTGACTCGAACGTAAGGCTGTCCCTTGACGACATGGGGGAGTCAGAGCTCGGTGTTAGGGTTGAGGACAGCTTCGCCGCCCTGAACATAGCTTATGGCGAGCTCAGGGGCAGGTCCAAGATATCGGCCAGGGCCGAGGGCTCAAGCCTCGACATAGAGGCCACCGTGAAGGGGAACGCCAGGGTCACGCCAGTTGTCAAGAGCAACGAGGACAGCGCTGTCAGCATAGAAGTTGACAGCTCCCTGAGCGGGGGCGAGGGGGAGATAGCACTTGAGCTGAGCTCAAGCGACAGCCACGTCAAGGCCAAGTTCTCAAGGAGGTGAGGCCATGAGCCCCAACGCCATAGAGGTCGTGGGCCTGAGCAAGTCCTACGGCAAGGTAGTGGCCCTGGAGGACGTAAGCCTTGAGGTGAGGAAGGGGGAGCTCGTCTCCCTGCTGGGCCCCAACGGGGCCGGCAAGACGACGCTCGTGAGGCACCTCTACTGCGAGCTGAGGCCGGAGAAGGGCTTCGTCAGGGTCCTCGGCGTGGACCCGTGTGACAGGGAGGTGAGGCTCAGGATGGGGGTGACGCCCCAGGAGGCGCAGCCCTACGGGGACCTCACGGTCTTCGACAACGTCTACTACGCCGCAAGGGTGAGGGGCGTGCCAAGGGATAAGGCCAGGGAGATGGCCCTCGAGACCATAAGGAGGCTCGGCCTCTGGGAGCACAGGGACAGGTACGTCATGGACCTCTCAGGCGGCCTGAGGAGGAGGACGCTGGTGGCCATGGCCGTCGTCCACTCCCCTGAGGTGCTGGTGCTTGATGAGCCTACGACGGGCCTTGACCCAATGGGTAGGAGGGAGTTCTGGGACGTGCTGAGGCAGCTCAAGGGCGAGGGCAGGGCCATACTCCTGACCACCCACTACATGGAGGAGGCGGAGGCGCTCTCAGACAGGGTCTACTTCATAAACAGGAAGGTGTTGGCTGAGGGCACACCCGCTGAGCTCAGGAAGAGGTTCGCCTTCTACTACGAGGTCATTGACCTGGAGGAGGGGAAGGTGTACAAGGTCAGGGAGGACGAGGTTAAGGAGTTCGTGGCGAAGCTCAGGGGGAAGTTCGAGGTCAGGGCGCCCTCCCTTGAGGAGGTCTACCTTGAGGTGATGAAGGGTGCTTAGGGAGCTTACGTCCCTCATAGAGATGTCCTTCAGGCAGATGAAGGCGTACCTTGCAGTGAACCTCTTCTTCGCCATCGTGTTCCCGGTGGCAATGATCTTTGGCTTCAGCTACATAGTTAGGGGCCCCGCCGTCTACTACTTCGTCTCGGGCGTAATAGTGCTCCAGGTCTCCCTGAGCAACATACTCTCAGTGCCCCAGAACATAGGCTGGGACAGGGAGAACGGCAGGCTCTCGCTAATAATATCCATGGGGGTCCCGCTCTGGGCCTACGCCATAGCGATGACGTTGCCGAACAACCTCTACGCCATGGGCTCGGGCCTCCTTGTGCTGGGTGTAGCGGTGGCCATGGGGTACCTGTCCGTAAGCCCTGGGGGCCTGGCCATGCTGATCCTGGCGCTGCTCGTAAGCTCTATCCAGGGCTCGATGGTTGGCCTACTCATGGCTGCGAGGATAAGGAACTGGAGGCTGCTGCAGCAGGTCAGCCAAATAGCGGGGTTCGGCTTCAGCTTCTTCGCCCCCGTCTACTTCCCCCTGAGCGTAGTGCCGAGGTACCTGCTGCCCCTCGCCATGCTTGAGCCGACGACCTATGCGGCCCAGGCCATAAGGCTCTCCCTGCTCGGCGACCCAGCCTCCTTCGTCTGGGACCTCGGCACTGTGGTCTACGGAGCCGTGATGGCCACCCTGGCTAGCAAGTGGGGCCTGAAGGCCTAAAATGAGGTGAACGCGTTAGGCTCATTGGCCTGGAGCTTCGTGGTCGACATGGCGGCCTCAGGGGACGGAGGCCTCAGGGCGCAGAGAGGGCTCTCAAGGGATGAGCTGCTGTTAGTCGTAGCAGGAGGCCTCTCAGGCGTAGTCTTCGGCGCCAACACCCTTGCCCTGCCTCTCTACCTGAGGTCCCTGGGGCTCAGCCCCTTTGAGGTTGGGCTCCTGGTCGGCGGCTACGTGCTGTTCGGCACAGCGACGGGGTTCTTCACATCGGCCCTGGCCGACGCCTACGGGAGGAAGAAGCTCTTCCTCCTCGGGAGAGCCGTCTCAGCGGCCTCATACCTCCTCCTCTTCCTGGGGGTCCCGCTGGCGGTGCTCCTCATATTCGGCCTCGGAGGAGGCTCCCTGCAGGCCCTCATAGCCGAGAAGTCGAGAAGCATAGACAGGAACATGAACCTCATGTCGTCAATCTCCACGGGCCTCGCCATACTCGGGGCCTCAGTCCCGTGGGTGGTGGGCCTCAGAGACACGATGCTTGTCGACATGGCCGTAGTACTCGTTACCCTTGCCCTCGTCATGCCGGTGAGGGAGGGCTACAGGGGGACGGGCAGGGTGACCCTGAGGCTGAGGTCGATCGGGAACATAGCGAGGCTCTCGACTAACGCCATGATAGGCCTCGGGGCCGGCCTGATGCTTCCACTCATGTCGCTCTGGTTCAGCCTAAGGTTCGGGGTCACGGCGAGGCAGCTCTCGCCTGTCTACATGGCGGCCGACGCGACCCTGGCCCTCGCCGTGCTGGGGGCCCCCAGGCTGGCCAAGGCCATCGGCAGGGTCAAGGCCATAGTGGTCACGCACGCCGTCGGCATAGCGCTCCTGATAGCGCTCCCCTTCGCCGGCTCCTACCTCGAGGCCTCCGCCATATTCGTGCTCAGGAACGCCGCCATGAACATGGCCAACCCCCTCTTCTCGTCCCTTGTCGTCACTATAATACCCGAGGAGGAGAGGGCCAGGGGGTCAAGCCTGGTGAACTTAATTGACGGCCTGCCCAGGTCCGTAGGGCCCTGGGTCACGGGCTACATATTCTCGACAGGTGACCTGACCCTCCCCTTCTTCGTAACGGCCTCCCTCTACACGGCAGCCACGGCCGCCTTCTATTTGCTGTTCAAAGACGTACGCTAGGAGGCCCAGGCAAGTGGTGCTGATGGATATGGACGCCTTAAGTTATTAATTATTAACGCAATAGTTAAAATATCTTAAAAGTAAAGATAGGTTTCGTGAATGCCTAAAGATTCGTGGACTGTTAATCGCCTTTAACAAACTACTTATAGAAGCCCTTCTATTATCGTATACTGGTTAAAGAGTTGCCCGCGAAGGCCGTTTTGAGGCCTGAGGTGGAGTCCTTTTACTCCTTCTCTAAGGTAGTTGTAAGCGAGGAGCACTGCAGGGGCCTGGCCTGCTACGTGGCCAGGTCGCTTAACCCAAAGGCCTGGGAGGCTGCAGTCAGGCAGGAGCCGCCCACATATTGCCTCGGCAAGTGCTACGTGGGGCCATCAAGCTCTCGGACCAGCGGGGTCCCCCACATCGAGGTGAGGTCCAGCAGGGCCGTCGTGCTGAGGCACATTGTCAAGGGGCCCGTCAGCTCGCTCGGCCAGTACCTTGAGCTTGGCGGAATGAGGGGCCTTGAGAAGGCGCTAAAGATGAGCCAGGGCGAGGTCATAGAGGAGGTCAAGAGGTCCCAGCTCAGGGGCAGGGGAGGCGCCTACTTCCCCACCGGGCTTAAGTGGGAGTCCGCCTATCAGCAGAGGGCGCCCCAGAAGTTCGTGCTGGTCAACGGCGACGAGGGCGACGCGGGGGCATACGTTGACAAGCTCCTGATGTGGTGGGACCCCTACCTCGT
>AYMD01000002.1:75157-77283 GCA_000495735.1 uncultured Acidilobus sp. JCHS
GGCGAGGAGACAGCGATGATAAACGCCATAATGGGCAGGAGGCCAGAGCCCACCCCTAGGCCTCCTTACCCTACCGAGAGGGGCCTGTTCGGTATGCCAACTGTCGTAAACAACGTTGAGACGCTTGCCAGCGTGCCGTGGATAATTGAGCACGGGGGCGACAAGTACGCCGAGATGGGCTACAATAAGAGCAGGGGCACCAAGGTGCTCAGCCTCAACAGCCTGTTCGAGAGGCCCGGCCTCTACGAGGTGGAGTTCGGCGTCCCACTTAAGGAGGTAGTCTACGACATGGGAGGCGGCCTCAAGGGCGGCAGGAGGCTAAAGGGCGTGATAGTTGGAGGGCCGCTGGCCTCCTTCATAAGGCCTGAGGAGCTTGACGTGAGGCTAGGGGTCGAGGAGCTCAGGGAGATAGGGGCCAGCCTCGGGCACGGTAACGTGATAGCCTTCAGCGACGACACCAGCCTGCTCGAGCTCCTTCACGAGATAGTCCACTTCGCGGCCTTCGAGTCGTGCGGCAAGTGCTTCCCTTGTAGGCTAGGCACCGCCAGGGCCGACGAGATACTTGAGGCGGCGCTCGGCAGGGGGTACCTGACGCCTGAGGAGGCGGATGAGCTGAAGTCAATGGCCACAGTCATGAGGTCAGCCAGCCTCTGCGGCCACGGCCAGGGCACAGGGGACGCCATACTCTCGTTCCTGACCAAGGGCGCAGACGAGATGGTGAGGGGGTGAGCCATGATGGCCGTCACGATCAAGGTTAACGGAGTTGAGCACAGGGTTGAGGAGGGCCTGAGCCTCCTCGAGGCCCTCAGGAGGCTCGGCTACTACGTGCCCAGCCTCTGCTACGATGAGAGGCTCAGCCCCCAGGGCTCCTGCAGGCTGTGCGTGGTCGAGGTGAACGGCAGGCTTACGACGAGCTGCACCACGAAGGTCCAGGACGGCATGGAGGTCAGGACAGACAGCGAGCAGGTGAACCAGGTCAGGAGGGAGGTGCTGAGGCTCCTCACGATGAACTACCCGCGGGACGCGTACGTCAAGTACCCCTTCAAGGAGTTCCACGTGGCCCTCAGCAAGTACGGAGTGGAGCCCCAGGGAACCTCAAGGCCCGACCTGATCGACAACAGCCACCCGTACATAGTTGTTGACATGAACAGGTGCATCAAGTGCTTCAGGTGCGTGAAGGCATGCGACGAGGTCCAGGGCTACCACGTCTGGAGGGCGTGGGGCCGGGGCGGTAGGATAATGATAAGGCCTGACGGCCCCGACCTCGCCCACAGCTCCTGCGTGAGCTGCGGCCTCTGCGTTGACGTCTGCCCCACGGGGGCCCTGGAGGACAGGAGCGTGCTGACCTATGGGTGGCCTGACACATGGGTTAAGACCACATGCCCCTACTGCGGGGTCGGCTGCGAGCTGGAGGTAGGGGTCAAGGACGGGAGGATTGTGGACGTCAGGCCCTCCAGGACGTCCGTTGTTAACAGGGGGAACCTGTGCGTTAAGGGCAGGTACGCCTGGGATTACGTATACTCGCAGGACAGGGTGCTGAGGCCGCTCATCAAGGTCAACGGGGAGTGGCGCGAGGTCAGCTGGGACGAGGCGATCTCCTTCGTGGCCTCAAGGCTGAAGGAGATACTGGCCAAGTACGGCCCTGGGAGCGTGGGGGTCCTGGTAGGCGCCAGGATCACCAACGAGGAGGAGTACCTGGCGGGCAAGTTCGCCAGGGTGGTCCTGGGAACTAACAACGTTGACAGCTGCGCTAGGGTTTGCCACGAGCCCTCGGCCCAGGGGCTTGAGGACATGCTCGGCACCGGGGGCGCTACCAACACCTTTGAGGACATAGACCTGGCCCGCACCATAATGGTGGTCGGCTCCAACACAACTGAGAACCACCCAGTGATAGGTAACAGGATCAAGATGTTGGCGGAGCAGGGCAGGGTGAAGCTTATTGTGGTGGACCCGAGGAGGACCGAGATAGCCGAGTACGCGGACTATCACATGGCCCTGAGGCCCGGCACTGACGTAGTCCTCTTCAACGCCATGGCTAACGTCATAGTGAGCGAAGGCCTCATAGACGAAGAGTTCGTGTCGGAGAGAGTAGAGGGACTTGAGGAGTTCAAGGAGGTGGTAAGCAA
>AYMD01000002.1:77303-85471 GCA_000495735.1 uncultured Acidilobus sp. JCHS
AAGGAGGTGGTAAGCAACTACACGCCTGAGTTCGCGGAGAAGGTTACAGGGGTCAGGGCTGACGTCATAAGGGAGGCGGCGAGGCTCTACGCCACTAATAAACCCTCAATGATACTCTGGGGCCTCGGCGCGACTGAGCACGTTCAGGGAACTGAAATCATATACCAGCTCATAGACCTGGCCCTGATCACGGGCAACGTGGGCAGGCCCGGCTCCGGCCTCATGCCCCTGAGGGGCAAGAACAACGTCCAGGGCACGGCAATAATGGGCGACCACCCTAAGAAGCTGCCCGGCGCAGTGCCGCTGACCCAGAACATAGAGAGGTTTGAGAAGCTGTGGGGGGTTAAGCTGAACCCCAACCCAGGGCTTGACGGCATAGAGATGGTAGAGGCCGCTATGAGAGGTGACCTGAAGGCGCTGATAGTGTTCGGGGAGGACGTAGTGATGTCACACCCATACAGGGAGATGACGGAGAAGGCGCTCTCAAAGCTAGAGCTCCTCGTCCTTATAGACATGTTTCACAACGAGACCTCAAAGTACGCCCACGTGTTCCTGCCAGCGGCTAGCTCCTTTGAGAAGGACGGCACGTTCACCAACGCCGAGAGGAGGGTACAGAGGGTGAGGAAGGTCATAGAGCCCCTGGGCGAGTCCCTGCCTGACTGGCAGATAATAGTTAGGCTGGCCAACGCCATGGGCTACGGCGACTACTTCAGGTACTCGTCACCGGAGGACGTGTGGAACGAGATAAGGTCCGCCTGGCCTGCCGTCTACGGCATAACCTATGAGAGAGTGGATAAGGAGGGGGGCCTCCCGTACCCGACCCCACGTCTCGACGCCCCACCCGTCAAGGTGCTTCACGTAGGTCAGTTCACAGTAGGTAAGAAGGCTAGGCTGAGGCCGGTGGCATACATACCGTCGCCTGAGCAGCCCACTGAGGAGTACCCGCTCACGCTGATAACAGGCAGGACCCTCTACCACTTCAACATGGGCTCAATGACGAGGCGCACGGGCAACCAGGTAATAGAGCCGGAGGACTTCATAGAGATAAGCGAGGATGACGCGAAGGCCCTCGGCATAAGCGACGGCGACATGGTGAGGGTGACCAGCAGGTGGGGCTCAACGGTGATCACGGCCAGGGTATCGAGGAGGGTCTCCAAAGGCATAGTGTTCGCGACCGTACATCACCCCGAGGCCTCGATCAACCGCGTAGTCTCGCCCGCTGTCGACAGGATATCCCACATACCTGAGTACAAGGTGACCGCTGTCAGGGTCGAGAAGGCCTCCTGAGCGTCAGCCTCAGCTTCTCAACCCTCTTGGCAGCGTCAAGGCCGAGGGACTGGGCGTCAAGCAGTGAGTGAAGCTCGAGGTGCCAGACCCTCAAGCGCCTGTAGGCCTTGGACTCCTCCTGGAAGGTCGCGGCGGCCTCACGCGGCCTGCCCGCCAGGGCAAGTGAGAGGGCCCTCCTGTACGTTGTGGGGTCCACCTCAATGACCCTGCGCGGCCCCCTTGACCGCGGGGGCCTGTCCCCCGGGACGTCAAGGTCGTAGAACTGTCCCTGGCCCCCCAGCAGGGAGGCTCCAACAAGTCTAGACCTTGAGGACCTCAGCAGGTCAGTCATCCTGGCCCTGAGCCCAAGCGAGGCCTTGGAGCACATGAGCCTCACAGCCTCCTTTATCATGTCTGCGGGGCCGCAGAGAAATGACGAGCTGACGAAGCCGTGGCCCATCAGCGGCGAGGCCAGCCCATCAGAGCAGTGCCCAAGCAGGGCCTCAAGCCCTTCCGCCGTTGCCCAGGCCGCGTCGCCGGGCACTATGAGCACGGTACCTGAGCTCACCTGCCCCACGGCGCTTGCGACCCCCCTTGGCGGGCCGCCGCAGGAGAGCTGGGGCAGGTCCTCAACTACCTTCACGTCCCCCAGCAGCCCGCCAAGCCTTGAGATCTCGTCACGCGAGGAGACCAGGATGACGTCACCGACCTCCCTGGCCACCTCAAGGACCCTCGATATCAGCGGCCTTCCGTCAATGAGGGCCAACAGCTTGTCTGAGCCGAACCTGGAGGAGGAGCCGCCAGCTATCACTATTATCTTGGGCCTCCCCACGCCCTTCACCAAGACAGTGCTAGGGCCAACAGGAGGCGCCTTGAGGAAGGCTTTAAGCCCACCAGGGGCGGAAGGGCTTGAGCCGACTCTGTCACTACTTGTGGCCCAGGCGCGAGAACGGTTACCCAGAGGCTCACACCTTCATGAGCTGCCTGGCAGCCAGCACGACGGGGTCCCAGGCCCTGCCTGAGCTCGGGTGGTAGCCTATCTCCACGAAGAACAGCTCCTCGGCCGTCATCCTCTTCACGATCGCTGCCGCTATAACGCCCAGCCTGCCTATGACCTCCTCTGGCCCAGCGACCTGGCCCCCTATTATGATCCCGCTCGACTCCTCGGCCAGGAGCTTCACAGTCACGTCGCCCCCTCCTGGGTAGTACCTGGCCCTCGACCTCGTCGTTATTATTGAGGTCACGTACCTGATCCCCGCCTCCCTGGCCTCCCTCTCGTTAAGGCCCACCCTGCCGAAGGCAACCCCCTCAAACCTGGTAACTATGTCGCCCAGGACCCCGGGGAACCTCTTGTCTCCCCCGGCGGCGTTGACCCCCGCCACGAGGCCTGACTTGTTAGCTATGGGGGCCAGGGGCCTCCAGTCGGGCTGCCCTGTGACCAGGTTCCTGTGCTCCATCGCGTCGCCAGCCGCGAAGACGTAGTCGTAGGTCGCCTCCATCCTGTCGTTAACCGCTATGGCGCCGTGGGGCCCGAGCCTCAGCTGCCCCCTCACGAGGTCGACGTTCGGCTCAACCCCGACGGCCGCTATCACCAGGTCCGAGTTCAGGTACGAGCCGTCGCTGAGCCTCACCCTGCTGTCATTTACCTCAGACACAGGTAACCCCAAGCCTGACGTCTATGCCGGCCCCCCTGGCCATCTGCGTGAGGGCCGAGCCCAGCTCCTTGTCCAGGTCCCTGCTCATCAGGTAGGGCCCCCTGTGCACCAGGTGGACCGCCTTGCCCATGTTCCTCAGCTGCTCCGCCACCTCAACGCCCAGGACCCCTCCCCCGACCACCGTGACCTCCCTGGCCGCCTCCGCCGCCCTCCTGGCAGCCTCAGCGTCTGCTGGGTGGTGAACGTAAAGCACCCTGGCGTCAGCGCTGAGGAGCCTCCTGGGCCTCGCGCCGGTGGCCACTATCAGCCTGTCAAACTCCAGCTTAACCCTCTGCCCGCCCACCCTGGCCACGACGACCCTTGACCTTACGTCAAGCTCCTCGGCCTCAGCGTTAGTCAACACCTCTATGTTCCTCCTCTCCCTGAAGAACTTGACGTCATAGGCCTGGAGCAGCCAGTAGTCCTTGAACAGCCCTCCTATGTAGTAGGGCACGCCGCAGGGGGCGTGGCTTATTATGTTAGTCCTCTCGAGGACGGTTATCCTCGCCTCAGGTGCCTTCCTCCTGGCCCAGGAGGCGGCCGACATGCCAGCGGCCCCGCCGCCTATCACCAGTATCTCCATGCACTTTCCCTGCTGCCCGCTGATGCAAGGAGTTTAACGCTCAGCTACAGGGGTTTAGGCTCTGGTCGCCTAAAGCTCTGATAACGACCCTCCTTAGGGCAAGGCTAAGCGGCTATTTTGTCGTCCTGCGCTAACACCAAGGGGCTCAGCTGCTTGCGCGTCGTCGCTGTTGACGTGGGCGGCACGTTCACTGACGTAGTCTACCTCGACGAGTCTGGGAGGCTGAGGCTCTCAAAGGTCCCAACGACGCCCAGGGAGCCGGAGAGGGGGGTCATAGACGGCCTTAAGGCGGTCTCGCCTGAGGCCCCCTTCGAGGTACTCCACGCCACCACCATAGCCACCAACTCGCTCCTGGGCCAGGTGGGCCTTGAGCTGCCCAGGACTGCCTTGGTCACCACGAGGGGCTTCAGGGACGTAATTGAGATAGGGAGGCAGAACAGGCCGCAGCTCTACAACCTCTTCTTCAGCAGGCCAAGGCAGCTGGTGCCTAGGGAGCTCAGGTACGAGGTAAGCGAGAGGACCCTGGCCGACGGCACTGTTGAGAGGCCCGTGGACGAGGGTGAGCTGGAGAGGGTCGCTGAAGACATGGTGAGGAGGGGCGTCGTCTCGGCAGCCATCTCTTTCCTGAACTCATACCGCAACCCCTCAAACGAGCTGAGGGCCAAGGAGTTCCTCTCGCGGAGGCTCAGGTACGTGACGGCCTCCTCTGAGGTCGCCCCTGAGCCGAGGGAGTACGAGAGGACCTCAACGGCCGTGGTCAACGCTGTCCTCAGGCCAATAGTCTCAAGGTACCTCGAGGGCCTCCGGGGATCCCTTTCGGGCCTGGGGGCCTCGTCGCTGAGCGTCATGTCCAGCGCCGGGGGCCTCGTTGACGTTGAGGAGGCCTCCCTCAGGCCAGTCCAGCTCATAGAGTCAGGCCCCGCCGCGGGGGCCATAGCGGCCGCCGCCCTGTCAAGGGAGCTCGGGGTCAACATGGCCATAGGCTTCGACATGGGGGGCACGACGGCTAAGGCTAGCTCAATAGTCAACGGCGATGTAGAGGTGACGACGGAGTACGAGGTAGGGGGAGAGGTGCACTACGGCAGGGTCGTGAGGGGCTCAGGCTACCCAGTGAAGTTTCCGTTCGTCGACCTGGCTGAGGTCTCGGCGGGGGGCGGCACGATAATATGGAGGGACGAGGCAGGGGCCCTGAGGGTAGGGCCCTTAAGCGCTGGCGCCGACCCTGGGCCGGCCTCATATGGCATGGGGGGCGACAGGGCGACGCTCACTGACGCGAACCTGGCCCTGGGCAGGCTGCCGACCGAGCTGGCGGGGGGCCTCATAAGGCTCAGGCCCGAGCTGGCGCTTAAGGCCCTCTCAAGGCTGGGCGACCCAGAGGCCGTGGCCTCCCAGGCCATTGAGCTCGCGAACCTCGAGATGGCCAGGGCCATAAGGCTTGTAACAGTTGAGAGGGGTCTCGACCCCTCGGAGTTCTCGATAATCGCCTTCGGAGGCGCCGGCCCTCAGTACGCCGCTGAGCTCGCTGAGGATGTTGGCTCAGGGAAGGTCATAGTTCCCCCTGAGCCGGGGCTCTTCAGCGCCCTTGGCCTGCTGATGGCCGACTTGAAGTACGAGGCCAGGAGGCCGTTCCCAGGAGACCTTGAGGGGGCGTTCGCCGAGCTTGAGGGCAACCTAATGAAAAGGCTGGGCCGCGTGGACTACTTCATCAGGCTCCTCGATGTGAGGTACCAGGGGCAGGGCTGGGAGCTCACGATAAGGGCGCCCCAGGACCTCAGCCCTGGGTCTGTCAGGGAGGCCTTTGAGAGGGCCCACAGGGAGGCCTACGGCTTCACCCTTGACAGGCCTGTGGAGGTCGTGGCCGCAAGGGTGTTTGCCGTGATAAGGAGGGCCAGGGTCAACCTCGGGGAGGCCAGGGAGGGGGGCGAGGCGAGGCCGATAGCGTACAGGAGGGCCTACATATCGGGCTCCTGGGACGAGGTGCCCGTCTACAGGAGGGAGGAGCTGCCCAAGGGCTTCAGGGTCGAGGGGCCGGCCATCGTGGAGGAGTACAGCTCGACCATAGTTGTGCCCAGGGGGTGGAGGGGCGAGGTAGGCCCCATGAGGACCTTCGTGATGACGAGGTGAGCCCCATGGTCTCATGGGAGGTAGTCCACAGGGCCACGGCCTTCATAGCCGAGGAGATGGGGGTGGCCCTCAGGAGGTCTGCCCTCTCCCCTAACATAAGGGAGAGGGCCGACCACAGCTGCGCCGTGGTAGACCCAGAGGGCAACGTGGTCGCCCAGGCAGAGCACATACCTGTTCACCTCGGCTCCCTGAGGGTTGGCGTCAAGAACCTCCTAAAGGTCATGGAGGAGGAGGGAATTGAGCTCGAGGAGGGGGACATGCTGTTCTCGAACGACCCCTACATAACTGGGACCCACCTCAACGACGTAACCGTGATGGCGCCAGTTTACCTCAACGGCAGGCTAGTGGCGTACGTGGTCAACAAGGCGCACCACGTAGACGTCGGCGGCCCCGCCTTCGGCAGCATAAACCCCCAGGCCTCAACAATATACGAGGAAGGCCTCATCATACCCCCAACCAAGCTCGTCGAGGGAGGCACCATAAGGAAGGACGTCGTGAGGCTCTACCTAGCTAACGTGAAGGCCCCTGAGGCGGCGGAGGGCGACCTGAGCGCCCAGGTGGCGGCTAACCTAACTGGAGTCGCCAGGGTGAGGGAGCTCATAGGGAGGTACGGCCTTGACCAGGTGACCTCAGGCTGGAGGAGGTCCATTGAGTACGCCAGGGAGCTCGTCAGGAGGGAGCTTGAGGGCTGGCCAAGGGGGACCTTCGAGGCCTCTGACGTCCTTGAGGTGGGCCCCTCGGAGGGCGATGACGTAACGATAGGCGCTAGGGTCACGATAGGCGAGGGGGTCAGGGTTGAGCTCAGCGCCCCGCCCCAGGTCCAGAGGCCCCTGAACGCCGTCTTCGGCGTGACCTACGCCGCCTCCTCCTTCGCCATTAGGTCGCTCATGAGGTCTGAGGTCCCAGTCAACGAGGGCCTCTACTCAATGATTAACGTCCTCGCCCCAGAGGGCTCGATGCTTAACGCCAGGCCGCCTGCCCCCGTCGCGGGAGGCAACCTTGAGACGAGCCAGAGGGTAGTTGACGTGATCCTGAGGGCGCTCTCAAGCGCTATGCCCGACAGGGTCCCGGCAGCCTCTTCTGGCACCATGATGAACGTGATGATAGGAGGTGTGGACCCGAGGACAGGCAGAACCTGGGCTTACTACGAGACGATCGGCGGAGGCTCGGGGGCAAGGCCTAACGGGGACGGCGTCTCGGCCGTCCACACGAACATGACGAACACCATGAACACGCCTATTGAGGTGGCGGAGGCCTCATACCCCATAGTGTTCACGTCGTACAGGGTGAGGGAGGGAAGTGGGGGCAGGGGGAAGTACAGGGGAGGTGACGGCATAGTTAGGTCGTTCAGGGTGACGGCGCCGGCCAGGCTCTCGATAATGGCCAGCAGGTTCAGGCACAGGCCCTGGGGCCTGGCAGGGGGGCTGCCTGGGGAGCCCGCCAGGGTGAAAGTGGTTAGGGCTGACGGCAGGGTCGAGGATGTGCCGCCCCTCGTAACCGTTGAGCTGAAGCTAGGGGACGAGGTCATTATCGAGACCCCAGGAGGGGGAGGCTATGGCCTGAGGCCCAACGGCCTACTGGCTGAGCTCAGGCTGGTCCGCGGATAACCTTTCGTGAAGCTCGACGTCAGGAGGGTATACCATGATCTAGTCCTACGCGGCTGGTCGCCTGGCGCTCGCAACGCTGATGCGTAACATAAGCGAGATACTAATTAGAATGTTAAACTATTCTATAAAAAGAGAAATGAAGTGAAGGGCTCCCGGAGGCGCTACTTAAGCAGCGACATTATCCTGCTGCTGTAGGGGCTCTCCTGTATAGCCTTCGTCAGGACGCGCTGGTCCCTCTCCCTCAGGTCTAGCGGAAGCCTTGACTGCGCCTCAAGCCTCATCTGAATGACCTGCTTAGCGGTCGCGTCAGGCAGCCTGGCTATTATGCCGACGTTGGTCTGTAACTTTTTTACGTAACTACTCGTTATTTTTAATCACTTCTAACCCCCTTAATGCCATTAAGCAAGCTGAGGCCGTACGCCTAGTCAATTTTATAGGCTTTTATGCCAGCATTAAGTCGGAGGGCGCCACCGTGAAGCCTATGAGCAGTCGCGAGGCAGAGGAGGGCGCCCAGTGAAACTCCCCATGTCGTGGCTGGGAGCCCATGCTCCCTGACCTAGGCGTGGGGAGGGGAGGAGGAGTGATGAGGCCGAGCGACTAATGGTCACCAAAGGTGACCATTAGTCACGATGAAGGCCGAACTCTTGCAGACCTCCTTGTACTGGTCGTCGTTCGCGGCGGCTGAGAGTTGCTTCAGGAGCTCAACGAGCGTCGACACCACCTGCTCCCTGCTCATGATCAGAAGCTGGCTGAAGACCTGGCTCATAAGCCTCTCCCGCTCCTCAGGGCTCATCCTCACGAGCTGCTTTACGTCTAGGGACATCTTGCGTCACAGCAAGGTGAGGGTGACACTTAAATAAAGGTATAAGTATAAGTAAGTATTTACTTAATGAA
>AYMD01000002.1:85491-87913 GCA_000495735.1 uncultured Acidilobus sp. JCHS
GTTACACCATAGCCGTGAGCTCCCGGGCTGAGCCGTTCTCGCTGTTCAGCCCCCAGGCGTCGGTGCCTAACCCGGGCACAATAATAGTGGCCGAGAACGTGCCTGGAGGGCCATTCAGCTTCGACCCAGCGATAGCCTACGACACCACGAGCTTTGAGGTCATAGATAACATCTTCGCCTCCCTCCTGCTCTACGATGGCCCCTACACGAACAAGTTCATACCCATGGCGGCCGAGTACCTGCCTACTGTGGGCAACTGGACCAACGTAACTGCAAGGTATGAGTACGGCGCAATATCGCCTAACTACACGGTATACGTGTTCAAGCTGAGGCCCGGCCTCAGGGCGGCAAACGGCGACCCGATAACGGCGTACGACGTGTGGTACAGCCTGGTGAGGGACCTGCTGCTCGCAGGGGGCGTGCCGTCGACGAGGGGCTGGATACTGGCCCAGTACCTCATACCAAACTACACGCCGTTCACGTTCATAGTTACGTCGCCCAACGACACCCAGGGGGCCGAGGAGATAGTGAACGCCATAACGTACAGCAACGCGACGGACACCGTGACGTTCCACCTAATTAGGCCGGTGGCCCCTCAGGTGTTCTTCACGGCCCTCGCCGAGGCCTGGGGGCCGGGCATACTTGACGCAAAGTGGCTTGAGGAGGTTGGAGACGGCATAAACTTCACAGGGCTGTACAACCACAACTACACACAGCTGGCCGAGGCCTTCTACCAGTACGAGCAGACGGCCAACGAGTGGGACTACAACGAGCAGGTCAGGTGGGACCCCATGGCGACGGGGCCCTACTACATAGCGGCCTACACTCCAGGCCAGAGCATAGTCCTCAAGCCGAACCCGTACTGGCCGACCAACATAACCTACGTGCCGAGGCCCAACGACACCATAGTCATATACTGGGTCAAGGACCCCGAGACGGCATATGAGATGTTCGCATCAGGGCAGGTCGACATGGTGGTTAACCTGCCTGACAGCTTCATACCTAAGGTGCTGCAGCTTGAAAGTGAGGGGGAAGCCAATGTTTATGAGTTCCCGAGCCTGCTGGAGGAGTTCTTTGGCTTCGACCTCCAGGTCAACGAGAACCTGCTGCACTCGATCAACCCGGCCTACAGCATACCAAGCTGGTACTTCGCCAACCCGCTCGTGAGGGAGGCCTTCGCCTACGCCTTCAACTACACGCAGTACATAAACAGCATAGTGGGCAACGCCAAGTACCACTTCAACTTTGGGAGTCTGTACTGCGGGGCCATAATAAAGGGCCTGGACATATACATACCCCCGTCTGAGCTGACAGGCTGCCCGACCTTCAACCTGACGTACGCCAAGCAGCTCATGGAGGAGAGCGGATTCTACAACATAAGCGTGTACTTCCCGATAGTGATCATGGCCGGCGACACCACTGACTTCACGGCTGCAGAGATGTGGGCCCAGGCGCTCCACGACATAGACCCAAACGTAAACGCGGCGCCGCTCTACCTCCCGTGGACCCTCATGCTCTCATACTGGGTCCCCGACCTGAACCCCATGGCTATCTGGAACAGCGGCTACGTGGCCGACTACCCGCTGGCGTCAGACATGATGAACGCCCAGTACACCGGCCAGGTCTGGGCTGACCCGGACGGCTGGAACGTCACCTACCTGGAGAACCTCAGCGCCTACTTCAACGCCTCAAAGATAAGCTGGCCAGGGCTAAACGCGAGTGTCGAGCCCCAGATAGGCAAGATGCTGTGGCAGGAGGCCATGGAGTACCAGGAGCTGCAGGACCTGATAGCCGAGGCCGACAGCGTCGAGCTCACCAACGCCACAGCCTCTATGGGGATCCTCTAGAGTCGACCTGCAGGCATGCAAGCTTGGCACTGGCCGTCGTTTTACAACGTCGTGACTGGGAAAACCCTGGCGTTACCCAACTTAATCGCCTTGCAGCACATCCCCCTTTCGCCAGCTGGCGTAATAGCGAAGAGGCCCGCACCGATCGCCCTTCCCAACAGTTGCGCAGCCTGAATGGCGAATGGCGCCTGATGCGGTATTTTCTCCTTACGCATCTGTGCGGTATTTCACACCGCATATGGTGCACTCTCAGTACAATCTGCTCTGATGCCGCATAGTTAAGCCAGCCCCGACACCCGCCAACACCCGCTGACGCGCCCTGACGGGCTTGTCTGCTCCCGGCATCCGCTTACAGACAAGCTGTGACCGTCTCCGGGAGCTGCATGTGTCAGAGGTTTTCACCGTCATCACCGAAACGCGCGAGACGAAAGGGCCTCGTGATACGCCTATTTTATAGGTTAATGTCATGATAATAATGGTTTCTTAGACGTCAGTGGCACTTTTCGGGGAAATGTGCGCGGAACCCCTATTGTTTATTTTTCTAAATACATTCAAATATGTATCCGCTCATGAGA
>AYMD01000002.1:87933-88714 GCA_000495735.1 uncultured Acidilobus sp. JCHS
CCCAGATAGGCAAGATGCTGTGGCAGGAGGCCATGGAGTACCAGGAGCTGCAGGACTGATAGCCGAGGCCGACAGCGTCGAGCTCACAACGCCACAGCCTCTATACCCCTGTTCAGGCAGGCCGAGGACCTCGCGGTGCAGCTGTACTTCTACGTCTACACGATTCAGCCCAACAGCTACTGGGTGGTCAAGCCCTACATGGCTGGCTACATGGGGACAGTGGCGTGGGAGGAGAACCCGATGATAGCGGGGGGCAACGACAACATATTCTGGTGGTGGGTCAAGGCGTAGCCCTATCTAACCTTAAAGGGCTATGGTGGCTGGGCCCGTGGCGCAGCTAGGGTCATCGCGCCAGCCTCCGGAGCTGGTGGTCACTGGTTCAAATCCGGCCGCCGTACCTCCGCGCATGGAGTTGCCAGGGTCAGCGATCTAAGGGCCTGCGCACGTAATCGCCTGGGGTCATTATGCTATCCCAGCCCGAAGGGGCTCCATGTACTTCTACGCCATGGTAGCAGCCGTGGTAGCGGGGCCCTACCCATAATTGGCCCTATAGAGGTGACCGCCTTCATAAGCTACGTAGGGCCGGCGGCCATATGGCCTGTAATAATTGGCTACGCGCTCTTCGTGTTGATCCCGCTCCCCATGAACGGTAGCTGTAGTAGCTAGGAGCCCCTACAACTCGGCGCACTTACTCAACCTGGCAAGCAACAGCGGCGGGCTCAGGGGGCTCATGCTGGCAACCCCCGCGGCCCTCACATTAAGGGCAGCCCCTTATGAAGGG
>AYMD01000002.1:88734-106130 GCA_000495735.1 uncultured Acidilobus sp. JCHS
CCTCAGGGCTCATCCTCACGAGCTGCTTTACGTCTAGGGACCTTGCGTCACAGCAAGGTGAGGGTGACACTTAAATAAAGGTATAAGTATAAGTAAGTATTTACTTAATGAATCTCAGGGATCCAACATCAAGGGCAGCCCCTTATGAAGGGACACATATAACTTCGCCCCGCATATGTTAAGCGAGTGACAACGTTGAGGAAGGCCGAGCTGGAGCTGAGCTCGGAGCTCGTCAAGGGGCTCGTAAGGCAGGGTGACGTGCCTACCTTCCCCTACTTCGCTGCGGGCGAGTGGAGCCTCGACGGCGAGAGGCTTAATGTCGTGTCCCCCATAGACCTCGGCGTAGTAGCGGCCACGACCGCGCCCTCGGCTGAGAAGGGCCTAGCAGTCCTTGGAAGGGTCTACGCCGTGGGGAGAAGGAAGATAAGGGACACGCCAGGGGAGGAGAGGGTGGAGATCTTCGAGAGGGCGGCCGACGCCCTCGAGGAGGCCAGGGAGGACCTGGTCAACATACTCATAGTTAACGCCGGCAAGACAAGGAGGGCAGCCGAGAGTGAGGTCAACGCGAGCATTGAGAGGCTGAGGCTGGCGAAGCTCGACGTCAGGAGGGTATACGGTGACTTCGTCCCAGGGGACTGGTCGCCTGACACCCTCGAGACCGAGGCCATAGTCAAGAGGGAGCCGCTGGGCGTCGTTGCCGCCGTGCTGCCCTTCAACTACCCCCTCTTCGACGCGGTCAACAAGGTGGTCTACTCCGCGGTGGCGGGGAACGCCGTCATAGTCAAGCCCGCCAGCGCTGACCCCCTCCCCGCCCTCGCTCTAGCCAAGGCGCTGGTGGACTCCGGCTTCCCTCCTGAGGCCCTGGCAGTGCTCCCCATGAGGGGCAGGGACTTCGGCAAGGTGATAGCTGACAGGAGGGTCGCGGCGGTCTCCCTCACCGGGAGCACCGAGACGGGCCTTGAGGTAATGAGGGAGGCCGGCGTCAAGCAGTACGTTATGGAGCTAGGGGGCGGCGACCCAGCGATAGTCCTGGGCGACGCTGACGTCAAGGAGACGGCGTCAAAGATTGTCGCAGGGATCACAAGCTACTCGGGCCAGAGGTGCGACTCCATAAAGTACGTGCTTGCGGAGCCCGAGGTCTACGAGGAGCTGAAGGAGGAGATAGTTGAGGGCCTGTCAAGGGTCAGGGTGGGCGACCCGAGGGAAGAGGGGACTGACATGGGGCCCCTCATAGACGTCAAGACCGCTGACGAGGTAGTATACGCAGCCAAGGACGCGGTCTCCAAGGGCGGCAGGGTGCTCTACGGCGGGGAGAAGGTTGAGGAGCTCGGCCCTAACTACATAAGGCCGACGCTGATAGAGGTCGAGGCCTCGAGGCTCCCGGAGCTCTACATGTACAACAAGGAGGTGTTCGCCTCGATAGCCGCCATAGTTAATGTCAGGGACCTCGATGAGGCCATAGCCCTCGCCAACGGGAGGAGGTACGGCCTCGACGCGGCGATATTCGGGATGGACGTCGTCAAGGTGAGGAAGGCCGTGAGGCAGCTTGAGGTGGGGGCCGTCTACATTAACGACTACCCGAAGCACGGCATAGGCTATTACCCCTTCGGCGGCATGAAGGACTCAGGCATAGGGAGGGAGGGCATAGGGTACACCATAGACTTCGTCACGGCCTACAAGTCAATAATATACAACTACAAGGGCAAGGGCGTGTGGGACTACCTCTAAAAGGTTAGTTGACGGGCCGCGCGGCCTTGCTAGCTCGCAATCACGCCAGGCTGGAGGCCTTAGAGGGCCAAGTGAAAATGGGCCTGAGCGTTAGTGCCCGCTAAGCCCACGACGCAGCTAGGCGCTACAAAGGGGCGAAGCAGGGCTGAAAAAGGAAAGCCTAAGGGAAGCTAAGGAGCCCGTTAGAGCCATCCTCTGGCCTTCATGGCCCTGTAGACCCTCTCGAGGGCCAGTATGAAGGCCGCGTCCCTCATGGTGGCTGAGGGGTTGGTCGACTTGAGGGACTCGTACCTGTCTATGAGCCTCTTAACGTTTGAGGTCATTACTGCGTCAAGCCTCTTCAGGGTCTCCTCCTCGTCCCACCAGTACCACTGCAGGTTCTCGACCCACTCAAGGTACGACATAACGACGCCGCCGGCGTTGGCCGAGATGTCCGGCACCACTATGGAGCCCCTCTTGTAGAGCTCTGCCTCCGCCTCAGGCGTCGTCGGCCCGTTGGCGCCCTCCACTATGAGCTTAGCCCTGACCTTCGACACGTTGTCCTTAGTTATCACGTTCTCTATGGCCGACGGCATCAGGACCTCGGCGTCGACGAAGAGGGAGGCCATGGGGTCGTACATCTTCTCCCCCTTTTGGGTAGTTTATCACCTTCCCCGTCTGGGCCTTGACCTTCATGGCCAGCTCCACGTCGATGCCGTTGGGGTCGTACACCGTGCCTGAGGTGTCGCTCACCGCGACTACCTTGGCTCCCTGCCTCTGGGCGAACAGGGCTGAGTACTGGCCCACGTTGCCGAAGCCGTGAACTGACACCCTGAGGCCCTGCAGGCCCCCCATGTACCTCTCGGCCGCCACCCTGGCGGCCACGACGACGCCGTAGCCTGTCGAGTACTCCCTCACGGGGTTGCCCCAGAGCTCCGGCGGCTTGGCCGTGAAGACCCCGGGCACGTTGTAGCCCCTGATCCTTGAGTACTCGTCGACCATCTAAGCCATTATCTCGGGCGTGGTGCCGACGTCCAGGGCAGGCATGTCGACCTGGTCCCCTATGAGGGGAGCTATGGCCCTGGCGTAGCCCCTGCTCAGCCTCTCCAGCTCCCCCTTGGAGAGCCTCTTGGGGTCCACCTTAACGGCCCCCTTGCCACCGCCGTACGGCAGGTTGTTGAGGGCGTTCTTCAGCACCATGCCCAGGGCGAGGGCCATGTCAGTATCCAGGTCGACCTCAGGGTGGAACCTTATGCCCCCCTTGTAGGGGCCTAGGGCGCTGCTGTACTGGACCCCGTAGCCCTCGAAGACCTCTAGCCTCCCGTCGTCCATCCTGACGGGTATGCTGACCGTCAGCACCCTCTCAGGCCTGCTCAGCACCTTGTAGAGCTCGTAGGGCAGGTTGTCCATCTTTATGGCCCTCTCGAGCACCTGTAATCCACTCGAAGTAGCTGACCCTCTGGGCCAAAGGGGTCCCCTCAGTATACAGATATGTATTTCTGCTAATTAAAGTGCAACGTTCTATCAGGACCTTTAATGAGATTTGTTAAAGACTGAATAAAATATCAAAAGTGTGCTTAGGGAGGGCCTTTAATTATCGTACTCGGTTAACCTGTGAAGCCAAAGGGCTTACTCAACGGGCAGGCCCCTCTCCTTCGTCATCCTTAGGTCCTTGGTCTCATAGGCGGTGTAGACCGTTTACCGTTTATCCCTAGGCGCTCATCCTCTTATTTACGCTCACTAGTCGCACCTAGGGACCTCCACCTCGCCCACGCCCCACGGGCTATCGGCGTGGGCTCATGGGCGGCCGTCGGGCCCAACGGCACGGGGCCCCCATCTACAGGGGCTGAGGGGCCTCATCGCTATCATCTCCTCGCCCTTGGGGCAGCGCCCCCATCAGGTGAGGGGTCATCCGTGAGACCTGTCACAAGTATTACTATATAAAACTCCATTGATGTTGACGCGAAAAGGACAGCTCAACCAAAAGGTGTTGTAGACGGTAGCCAGGGCAGAGATAGTCACCATGGCATACCAGATCAGGAAGGGAAGCGGAACGCCACGACTATGACCGTTGACAGCAGGAGGACCACCAGAGGCTCCTGAACTTCGGGTGAAGCGTAGGAAGGCCCTGGCCAAGGCCCTCAGCCCCTGCGCGGCAGGTAAAGGTTGACGCCCGATGACAACAGGAGAGCGTTGAGGAGGCTCTCCGAGACAACCGGGTGAGCAAATACTAGCCCCTTGGCCTTCTCAAGCGTCAGGCCCTTCCTTATGGCTATAGCTGCGGCATTAACCACCTCGCTGGCGAGCGGGCCTATCATGTGGAAGCCTACGAGCCTCCCTGTAGAGGCCTCTGACACTGCCTTGGCGAAGCCCACCGCCTCTCCTAGGGCTATGGCCCTGTAGTTGACGGAGTTGGGGAACTTCACTACCCTGTACCTTGGATCGCCTCTCATGGCGGAAACCCCCACGCTGGCCACCTCAGGATCTGAGAAGACGGCCATGGGCACGATGCTCCTGTCAATCTTTGAGTCCAGGCCCGCCACGTTCTCGGCCGCCACAACGCCCTCGGCTATCGCGGCGCTGGCCAAGTAGTGGAGGCCCGTGACGTCACCGACGGCGTAGATGTTAGGCACTGATGTCCTGCACCTTTCATCAACCTCTATGCCCCGCCTAGTGTACCTGACGCCAGCGTTCTCAAGGCCCAGCTCCTCAATGTTAGGGGCCCTTCCCACGGCCACCAGGACCTTGGAGGCCTCCAGCTCCCTCCCATCTGATAGCCTGACCCTCCTGGAGCCTGGCTCTAAGGAGGTAACGGATGTTGAGAGGTACAGATCTATCCCCCTTTCAGCGTACACCTTCTGAAGAGCCTGGCCCAGCTCAGGGTCAAGGCCTGGGAGGAGCCTGTCCATCATCTCAACTATTGAGACCCTGGAGCCGAGCCAGTGCCACGCAGCAGCCATCTCAACCCCTATCGCCCCGCCGCCCACTATGACGAGAGACTCAGGGACCTCGGCGAGGTCAAAGGCCTCGTCGCTCGTCATCGCGAAGCCCCTGTCCATGGCCTCCCTGAGGCCCCTTATCGAGCCTGGGACTAGAGGACGTGACCCGGTGGCTATTATTATGCTCCTGGCCCTGACCAAGGCCTTCCCGACCTTCACCTCCGTCGGCCCTCTCAGCGACCCCGTCCCTATGACTACGTCGATCCCGTGGCTCGGGAACACCTGGTCGAGGTAGTAGCTGACCACCATCTCGGCGAGCGACTTCCGGTAGGACCTGAAGGCCCCCATGTCAGGGATGGCGCCGCCTGACTTGACAAGGCCAAGCGACGAGAGCTCCCTGTGTGACTTCATGAACTCGGCCAGCCTCAGGAGGAACTTCATCGGCACGCAGCCCACGTTGACGCAGGTGCCGCCCACCGGGGGCCTGTCTATGACCAGCACCTTAAGGCCGAGCTGGGAGGCCCTGAGGGCGGCCGCGGCGCCGCCCGAGCCTCCGCCTATCACCACGACGTCGTAGCTCCTCCCGTCGACCTGGGACTCGTCAAGCACTCCCCCTCCCCTCCGCCTCATCTATTACGTTTAGGGCTATCTCAACGGCCTTCCTCACTATGTGGGTGCACTTCCTCCTCTGCTGCTCGCTGACGAGGTCAAGTTTCGGGTTAAGAACCCTGCAGTAAGGGCTGCCGAACTCGGCCACGAACCTCCTGTAGACCTCCTGGGTCGCCATGTGGACGTTCATGTGCCTCTCCAGGAACTTGCCGCTGCCCGAGGACCTCCTGGAGAGGTAGGCGCTGGTGGCCGCTATGGCCGCCGAGAGGGCGCCGCAGAGCTCCCCCATGCCGCTCAGGCCGCCGGCGAACCCTATGGCGGCGTTGAGGCCGTCTCTCCCTACGTCAAGGCCCAGCGCCTCCGCCAGGGCGACGAAGGGCGAGTAGGCGCAGTTCTCGGTCTCCGCGAGGAGCGCTGTGGCCCTGTCCTTCACGGCCTTAACCCTGTCCTCCCTGGCCCCCTGCAAGCCTCTCAGCCTCCTCAAGGACCTTCTTGTAGTACTCCCCCACCACAGGGATCAGGTCAAACCTGGCCGTGTAGGTGAGGATAGGGGCGGGCGGGTACGTTATGAAGCCGAGGCTGGTCTGCTTCTTAAGCCCGTCAACTATATCAGGCAGCCACGACATGGGTGAGGCGAACCCCATCTCATAGTCCTCAACCCTGCCCACCATCCTGTCCCCCAGGCCTGGCAGGAAGAGCCTGGGCCTGCCCTCCCTCAGCGCCGCCGCCACAGCCGTGTCGCTCCCAGCCTTGGCGAAGGTCTCAAGCCTGAGGGGCTCACCTGTCTTGTAGACGTACGCCGCCGCGAGCTTAACCATCTGGCCAGGGGTCCCGTAGACCAGGAACGCGTCAGGCTCGAAGGGGGCCTCGTCAAGCGGCGCGGTGACAATGGCCTTAACGCTCCCCGGCCTAAGCGACGGCAGGGAGGAGTCTATCTTGGCCGCCGCCTCCCTGGTCTCGGCGTAGAGGCCAAGGCTTAGCATGCCCTCCTTCACGAAGGGGGGTGGCGGCATCATGCCGAGAACTAGCAGCGTCCCTGGGCAGGAGATCTCTCCCATCTCAGCCCCCACGGCGAAGCCGTAGTACCTGCTCATGGCGACCATCTGGCAGAACGCCAGCTTCCTCCTGAAGTCCCTGAGCGGCCTCATAACCCTTGACGAGAGGTCACCGAGGCCGTCCCCCAGGAGCTTCACCGCCACGGGCTTCGTCCTGAGCTTAAGCTCGCTAACCAAGGAGGTCGTAAGCTCCTTGAGGTCCAAGCTCCCACCTGGCTGAAAATAACGTCACGGTCCCACGCTTTAAGGAACCACGTAAGGGAAATATGTAGACCTTTTCCGTGGGCCTTTAAAAAGCGGGCCTGCATGAAATAGCGTATACGGGATAGACCTAGTGGCCGAGGACGCTTGCTCAGAGGTCATGAAGAGGCCGTGGACCTCAAGCTATGACAAACACGTGCCGCCAACTGTTGACGTGCCTGACATGTACCTCCAAGACTTCGTCAGGGAGTCGGCCAGGAGACACCCGCATGCCCCGGCGCTCACCTACTTCGGTAGGACCATAACGTACTCGGAGCTTGAGGAGCTCATAGAGAGGGCTGCGGGTGGGCTTGAGGAGCTGGGCGTAAGGGAGGGCGACAGGGTGGCCCTGATACTGCCTGACACGCCCACGTTCGTGGCTCTGGCCTACGGCGCCATGTCGCTTGGGGCCGCCGTAGTACCCTTCTACGCGCTCTGGAGCCCCGCTGAGGTGGCCGACGCCATAAGGAGGTCCTCGCCTAAGCTTATAGTGGTCCAGGACGTCCTCTTGCCGAGGCTCAGGGACGTCCTACAGGCCTCCAAGGTCCCAACGTTCGTCTCCATGATAGACGACCTCTCCTCGGCCAGGATGAGGCTCACCGCCTCCTTAGGGAGGCTCCTTGGTAAGCTGCCGAGAGCCAGCGGCTTCAGGAGAGCCTCAGAGCTCTTCGGCGAGAGGCTCGAGGCGAGGCCGAAGGCGAGCCCCTCTGAGCTCGTAGCCGCCATGATGTTCACGGGGGGCACCACCGGCGTCCCTAAGCTCGCCGCCCTGACCCACAGGAACGTAGCTTCTAACGTCTACTTCCAGAAGGTCTGGTTCAACAGGAAGGAGGCGAGCGACAGGGCAATAGGGGTCCTGCCCTTCTTCCACGTCTACGGCTTCGGGAGCATACTGGCCCTCACGCTCGCCATCGCCGCCCACATGGTACTCATGCCTAGGTTCGACCCCGTGGAGTTCCACAGGAACGTGCTAAAGTACAACGTCAACCTGATACCGGGCGCCCCAACGCTATACCTTGCTCTCCTGAAGGCCCTTCCGCAGGGGGAGATGGCGAAGTGGAGGGGCGTGGTCGAGATGTGCTTCAGCGGCGCCTCCCCGCTGCCTGTTGAGACGATAAACAGGCTTGAGTCCATAACCGGGTGCCGCGTCGTCGAGGGCTATGGGCTCACCGAGACGAGCCCTGTGATAGCGGCTAACCCACTCTACGGCAAGAGGAAGGTCGGGAGCATCGGGCTCCCCATGCCGGGCACCCTTATGGCGGTGGCCGACCCCGAGGAGCCCAGGCTGCTGCCGAGGGGCTCCACAGGGGAGATAGTGGTCTCAGGCCCGCAGGTCATGATGGGCTACGTGGGAGGGGAGGAGAACCCGTTCTTCGAGGCCTGCGGCCTCAGGTGGCTGAGGACAGGCGACATCGGCTACGCTGATGAGGAGTGGTTCTTCTACATAGTTGACAGGAAGAAGGACGTAATAAAGTACAAGGGGCACAGCGTCTACCCGAGGATGATCGAGGAGGCCCTTTACAGGCACCCCTGCGTCGCCGAGGCCGCCGTCATAGGGGTACCTGACGAGGTGGTAGGCGAGAACATCAAGGCCTTCATAGCCCTGAGGCCCGAGTGCAAGGGGAAGGTGAGGGAGGAGGACATGATTGAGTGGGCTAAGAAGGAGCTTGGGGGCCACGAGTACCCGAGGCTCGTCGAGTTCAGGGACGAGCTTCCAAAGAACCTAGCCGGCAAGATACTAAGGAGAGCGCTGAGGGAGGAGGAGCTCAGGAGGCTCAGGGAGCAGATGAAGGAACAGATGAAGAAAGAGGGCTAACCTGTAGCCGAGAGGCTGACCTCAAGGACGTCGCCCGGCCTGAGCTTTATCGCCTCGCCCAGCCTGACCCTGTCCCCCTCGACTGTCACCTTGACCTCGGCCCCGTTGACCTTAACCCTGGCCAGGCAGCCCCTGGCGTCAACCCTTATCGAGGTCAGGGTGAGCGGGAGGCCGTCAACGTGCCTTACTGTTATGACTCCAGGACAGGGGCCCGCGGACTCTACGGAGAGCAGCGAGCCGGAGACCAGCGCTGGCCCCCTGAAGGGGCTTCCGAGCCTTGGGAAAATCGTCAGCTCCTTAGCTACGCTGTCATACGTTACGCCCGCTATGGCGTTCGGTATGGTCAGCGCCGCGAGGGGCCTGGAGTAGTGGCCGTTGCACTCGAGGTGATTGAAGTAGAGGCCCCAGGAGGCGTACCTGTCGTGGACCGACCTGAGCAGCTCAAGCCCCTCCTTCACGAGCCCCTCGTATATCATCTGGGAGGCCACGCCAAACTCCACGCCAGTCCACGGCGTGTCGGCCTGCGAGCCCACCCTGTTGAGTATCCCCGTGCCGTTAGGCTCCTCTACGTCCCCTACCATGGAGGGCCTCGGGTTGCCGGGGTAGGTGCCGTTAAGCAGGCCCTCCCACCTCCTGAAGTTCCTGGCGTAGACCTCCCTGAGGGCTGACCTGACCTTGTCCTGGTCGAGCCCGGGGCCAAGGCCAAGGAGCCTCAGGTACCACTCCCCGGTCAGCTGGGCCGAGAGCACAGCCCTGTCCCTCAGGCCGCTCACTGAGTCATACCAGTCGTCGAAGTAGCTGCCGTTCCACAGAATCTTAACCAGGCTATCGTAGGCCCTCTCCGAGTAGCCCCTGAGGGCCTCGGCCCCCTCAAGCCCCTCCCTCCTGGCTGCCTCCGCCATGGCCTTGAGCGAGGCGGCCCAGAGGTCGCCGGTGAACGAGGCCATCCCGAGCAGGCTGAACGTGTCAAAGGTGTTGACAGAGTTCATGACGTACATGGGGCCTGAGAACAGGACCCTGGTCACGTTCCCGCCGTAGAGGCCAGGCAGGAGCCCCTTAGCCGAGGCCTCAGCGGCAACCCTTGACATGCCCTCGTAGTCAGACGGCATGTAGTGCTCTATCAGCCCTGTCCCAAGGCTATCGTGCTGCCTCCTGGTGCCCTCAACCACTGTCATCAGGTCGCCCCATATTGACCTCAGGAACTCCCCGTCGCCCGTGGCGTAGTAGGCCAGCAGCGCCAGAAGGAGGAGCTCTGGCATCAGGTCGTTCCTGTCGTATGTGTCTATGAGGTCAAAGGATGCCCTGAAGGAGTGCGGCACCCT
Source organism: uncultured Acidilobus sp. JCHS (assembly GCA_000495735.1). Classification (NCBI taxonomy): domain Archaea; kingdom Thermoproteati; phylum Thermoproteota; class Thermoprotei; order Acidilobales; family Acidilobaceae; genus Acidilobus; species uncultured Acidilobus sp. JCHS. The sequence continues at coordinate 98,423 of AYMD01000002.1, forward strand.
CCCTGTCGGGTCCTTCCCCGTCCTCTTAACGACCTCAGCTATGGCAGCTGAAAGCCTCTCCGGGTAGTTCTGTATTGACGGGTCCCTCCGGAGCATCTCCCTGTAGAGGCTCATGTTCTCCGGGTACGCAAGGGCGAACAGCTCGTACCAGTAGTGCTTATCGGGCCTCAGTATGTGCCTTGTCACGTCCTTGACCGCCGCCTTAACCAGCTCAGGGTACATGTTGACTACGCCTGTGAAGGCCCAGAGCATCACGTCAACAGTGTTGAGGCCGCAGCAGCCGGGCCCTCCCTCCCAGACCCCGAAGTGGCCCTCCCTGGTGAGCCAGGTCAGCTTCGGCAGGCTGGTGAGCTGAGCAGTCACGAGGTCAGCCACGTAGGAGGGGTACGAGACATCGTACATCACGCTTGAGAACCTCTTGGCCCTCTCCCTCAGCTCATCCCTGTTCGAGAACGCGTAGTCGACAACCTGCTCAACCCCTGAGAAGAAGTTCTCGTAGTAGTGGCCTACCCTCTGCCCCGCCGCGTCCACGTGGTTAGGGAAGTACCAGGCTATGACCCAGTCCACGTCTGTCGAGGACCTCGGCTTAAGCTCAACGGGCCTCGAGGCGAGGGAGGCGAAGACGTCCTCAGAGGAGGAGGACGCTGAGGTAGCCCCTGAGACCGCGCCGTCGCCCCTGAAGTCCACGAGCAGGTTCCTCAGGGCCCTCACGAGCTGGGGCCTGTCAGAGGCGTTGACCTTTATCACGGCGCCTGTGGCCTCCCCTGCGAGGGCAACTGCCAGCGCGCCGTCCCTCATGGGGTGCCCCTCGCCAACCCCCTCGGCCCTCATAACCATGCCTGACCAACCCCTGGCCCTCACTACGTCGGTCCTCGCTGTGGCGCCTGCTGACCTAGCGGGGTTCCTGGCCACGGCCATAATTGAGGCCCTCGCCGTCGAGCTCCCCCCGTTGACCATGTGGAACCTCAGCAGGACGGCCGGGGTCGAGGAGGTCCTCAGGTCGCCCGGAAGCAGCGGCGAGATCAGCTCAGCCTCCACCTCAAGCCCTACCTCCTCAAGCAGGGCGTCCCTGTACCTCAGAGCGACAACGGGATACCTGACCTCCATCTCTACGGCCTCAACGGGCTTGGCCCAAGGTATGTGGTAGGGCTCCATGACCACCCACGGGCCGCAGCCCCTGTAGGTGTAGTCCTCACAGGTCGAGTACCAGAGGCCCGTGAAGAGCCCCCTCAGCTGAGGCTCCTCGCCCTCTACCTCAACTCTAAGGAAGAAGACTAGGTCGTCAGGTCCCATGAACCACTCGGGCTGCCCGTAGTTGGCCCAGGGCCTGTTGTTGAAGATGAGCCACTCCCTGAACCTGCCGTCAGGGCCCACCTCAAAGGAGCCCGTGCCCACGCCCCCCATGGAGACCCCTGACCTGGGAGTGTCATGATATACTACGCGCAAGCGGACGCGCCCACTACCCTATTGCGATCGTCACAAAAAGGCCTTTTTGCCAGCGTCAGCCAGGCGGTTAACCTCGCCTCAGGGCTGATCTACTCCAGCTGTCCTCTGGAGCAGATATGACCGTTAGGCGTGAGACTAAAAAAGTAAATCAATTAAAACAAAAATAAAAGTTCAGAAGAGGGGCTTAGGTATCTTCGGGTACTTCTGCCAGTTTGTCGGGTCGTGAGTTATGAACATATGGACCCTCCTTGAAGACGTCCAGAACTTCATCTTCCTGGTGAAGGACTCGAACTGCTCCCCGTTGAAAAGCAGCCACCCCTTGCTCTCAGCCTGGAACTCCTCAGGCATGTGGAAGAAGTCGCCCATGAAGTACCACACGTCCCCGTTGGAGGCCTCGACCCTCACCACCATGTGGCCGGGCGTGTGACCCCCCGTGTGTATCACCTCTACGCCGGGCAGCACCTCAAGCCTCTCCTCGTCAACAAGGATCCACTTAGCGCCCTTGAGGGGCTCAAAGTCAGCGGGCACGTAGGCGCCGTACTTGCCCTCCCACATCTGGACGAGAGCGTGCTCAAGCTCCCTCCTGTGGGCTATTAGGAACGAGCTGTCCCTGAAGAGGTAGGCCTGGCCCACGTGGTCAAGGTGCAAGTGGGTGAATATTATCGCCCTTATGTCCTCAGGCTTGAGGCCCAGGAGCTTAAGCTGGTTGACCGACACGTTCTCCTCGCTGAACTTGACCACGGGGAAGGCCTCAAAGGACTCCTTTGGCCACACCTTCGCGGCCTCGGGACTGGGGCCGCTATCTATCATTATCCAGCCGTCCTCGTGCTCTATCAGGGCGCCTGTCATGGGGAACTCAACCCACTTCCTGGGCTTGTCCTTCTGGCTGTAGGTGGCGGCGTCAGGCAGGAACCAGCCCCACTCGGCCTGCATGAGCCCGTAGTCGAGGAGGTACGCGTGCCTCACGCCGCTCCCGGACACGGCTACCGCCTCTCTGGGGCAGGCTGACCGAGAATTAAAAACGCCTTGTAGTGGGCTTACTATAAATTCTTACTATCAATACGCGTGCCGATAGCTGGCTTATATTCTGCCTAGCGCTTGGGCCTCAGGGTGAGCGCGTGGCCTACCTGGCCTATTCTGAGGTCACCGACTCCGTCTTCGTCCTCAACCTCCCCTACATAAAGTTCGGCATGGGGGCCTCTAAGGAGGTCGGCTATGAGGCCAGGAGGCTCGGCATAACGAGCGCCCTCCTGGTTGTCGGCAAGAGGCTGGCCGAGACCAAGCTAGCTGAGCAGGTCAGGTCAAGCCTTGAGTCCCAGGGGATAAAGGTTGAGGTCTTCACCGACGTCCATATAGAGCCGGAGGACGAGGCCATAGTCGAGGGCTACAGGAAGATTAAGGACTTGAGGGTTGACGGCTTTGTGGCCCTGGGAGGGGGGTCAACCATTGACACGGCCAAGCTCCTCAACCTCCTCTACACCTACCCAGCCGACCTGATGGAGTACGTCAACAGGCCCATAGGCAAGGGCGCCTCGCCGCCGGGCCCTCTGAAGCCAATGATAGCCATCCCTACCACCGCTGGGACAGGGGCTGAGAACACCAACGTGGCGGTCCTTGACATAAAGAGGCTTCACGTCAAGACGGGCGTGAGCAACCAGTATCTGAGGCCCTCAGTTGCCATAGTTGACCCCCTCACCACCGTCACCATGCCCCCAATGGTCACAGCCTCGACAGGGCTTGACGTACTGAACCACGCCATAGAGTCCATGACGGCCCACCCCTACACGGCCAGGCCGGCCGTCTCTAGCCCTGCCGAGAGGCCCGTCTACGCGGGCTCGACGCCCATAGGGGACCTCTTCGCCCCAGTGATAGGCTGGGTCGCCAAGTACATCAGGAGGGCCTATGCCGACCCCTACGACCTGGAGGCCAGGTACTACCTGCACCTCGGCGCGGGCCTCGCAGGCCTTGGCTTTGGCCACGCGGGAGTTCACGTGCCTCACGCCATGGCCTACCCGATAGCTGGCCTCGTCAGGGAGTGGCACCCGCCCGACTACGACTTCGGCTACCCAATAGTGCCTCACGGCATAAGCACGGCGATACCGGCAGCCTACGCCTTCAGGTACCTGGCGCCCTATAATGATGAGAAGTTCAGGCTGGTGGCCAGGCAACTCGGCCTTGACGACAGCGGGGCCCCGAGGCAGGTAGGGGAGAGGATATTTGACTTCTACATGAAGCTGCTCGAGGACCTTCACGTCCCGACGAACCTGAGGGAGATAGGGTTCACAAGAAGCGATCTAGACGCGCTGGTTGAGGGGGCCTGGGCGCAACAGAGGCTCCTAGTGCTTTCACCCAAGACCATTTCCAAGGAGGACCTAAGGGCCTTATTCACAGAGATGCTCTGAGGCGCGGGGCGGCCTTGTTCGGCAGGCTGATAAGGGTCGACCTGAGCTCAGGGAGGTCAACGGCTGAGCAGGTGCCTGAGGCTGAGGTCAAGGCCTTCCTGGGAGGCAGGGGCCTCGGGCTCAGGCTCGGGTGGATGACGGGCTTCAGGAGGGGGCAGGACCCCTTTTCCCCTGAGGCCCCCTTCATTCTCGCCTCAGGCCCCCTGGCTGGCACCGGCGTACCGATGTCCTCAAGGGCCGTCGCGGTATTCGTGTCGCCGCTGACCATGAGGTGGAGCTACTCAACGGTCGGCGGCTCCATAGCTGTTGACATGAGGTACGCGGGGGCTGACGTCCTGCTCGTGACGGGCAGGGCGCCCAGGCCCTCCTACATACTGGTTGAGGACGGGAGGGCCGAGGTCAGGGACGCCTCGGACCTCTGGGGCCTCGGGACCTTTGAGGCGGAGAGGAGGCTGAAGGACGTCCACGGAAGGGAGTCATCAGTCGCCGTCATAGGGCCCGCCGGGGAGAACCTGGTCAGGTTCGCCTCGATAAACCACGAGACCTGGAGGCAGTTCGGGAGGACGGGCGGAGGCGCCGTCATGGGCTCGAAGAACCTTAAGGCCGTGGTCTTCGTGCCAGGGTCCTTCAGCGTCGAGGCCTACGACCCTGAGGCCACGTGGCAGCTCGTCAACGAGATGACCGAGAGGCTGAGGGAGGGGGCTAAGTCGTACAGGGACAACGGGACGCTTGGGACGATCGACGCCGCCAACGGCACGGGCTTTTTCCCCTCCCTCTACTGGAGGGAGGTCAGGCTCCCGGGCTGGGAGAGAATATCGTGGTTCAAGGCCCTGAGGAACCTCTACTATGTGCCCTGGAGGGCCACCTGCAAGCACTGCCCAGTGGCCTGCCACAGGCTCCTTTACTCGAGGAGGTACGGGCACGTCTACGAGCTGGAGTACGAGACGACTATGGCCTTGGCGGGCCTCACGGGCGTAGCTGACCCTGACGAGCTCCTGAGGCTGGCCTCAGCAGTTGACGACCTGGGCATGGACACCATATCGGCCGGCAACGCGCTCGCGCTGGCAGCCCACCTGAGGGAGAAGGGCATTCTGGACCAGAGCCCCAGGTTCGGGGACGCCGAGGGCATGCTGAGGCTAGCTGAGGACATAGCCTACAGGAGGGGCCTGGGCAAGGCGCTGGCTGAGGGCGTGAGGGAGGCAGCGAGGGCCCTCGGGGCCCCTGAGGAGGTCATTGAGGTGAAGGGCCTTGACCCAGCTGGCTATGACCCCAGGTCGCTGAAGGGCATGGTGCTTAACTACGCCGTCTCTGAGAGGGGCGCCGACCACCTGTGGGCCAGCGCCTACGCCGTCGACATACCTGGCCTGGCGGGCGGCAGGCAGGCGACAGGGGAGGAGAAGGTGAGGGCAGTTATGGACCTAGAGGAAAGGAACGCGATATACGACAGCGCTCCCCTCTGCAAGTTCGGCAGGAACTCCTACAGGTGGCCTGAGCTAGTCAAGGCGATCAACGCCGTCACTGGCTTCGGCTACACCGAGGACGGCCTTAGGGAGATCGCGAGGAGGATAATAGTTTTCCACAGGCTCATAAACGGCACCACGAGGGATGAGGACAGGCTACCGCCCAGGTGGCTGAGGGAGCCCGTTGAGTTCGAGGGGTCACGCCTAGTTGTGACAGAGGCCGAGTGGGAGGGCATGCTAGGCCTCTACTACAGGCTCAGGGGCTATGACGAGAATGGAAGGCCTAAGGAGGAGACCCTGAGGGCCCTCGGGATACCCTAGCGGACTATTATCACCGTGACGGGGGCGTTGGCTACGACGGCCATAGCCGTAGAGCCTATGTTGATGTCGCTCACCGTGAGCCCCCTCGCCCCCATTATCACGGCGTCGTACTTGCCAGTCCCGAGCTCCTTGAGGACCTCGTTGGCGGGGCTAGTGGACTCGTCAAGCCTCACGGCCTTGAACTCGTAGGCGGCCCTGCCAGCAACCCTGGCCTCCACGGCCTTCCTCACCTGCTCAGAGCTGTCGTAGGTGGCCGCGAGGACAGTTATCCTGGAGCCGTAGCGCCTGGCGAAGTCAACGGCCAGCTCGAGGGCCTTCAGGCTGCTCTCCGACCCGTCTACCGGGACCAGGACCTCCCTGAACCAGAAGCTAACGTAGTACGTGGGCTCGCTCACGCCAGCCTCCCCCTCATTATCCCCAGGGTCGAGTCTGTAAGCCTTACTGTCTCCTCCCTGCTGGCGGCCGACATGACAGCCCTTATAGCATCAACGTTCTCGGGCACGACCACGGACTCCTGGTGAACAGCGTACATAAGCGACACCTCGCCCCCACTGGCGTTTATTGACTCCTCGAAGACCATGACCTCAGGCATGTCGCCCCTCTTCCTCCCCAGGTCCCTCCCAACCTCAAAGAGGTGAGCAGTTCCCTCGATGCCCAGCTCGGGCGGAATGAGGACGATCCTGGGGGACCCTGAGAGAGTCCTCACCACGTCCTCCCTCGTGACAGGCTCCCTGAGGTAGGCGTAGATGAAGTGCATGTGCATCAGCGTGGTCGGGGCCACGACGGCCATGGTGAATATGTCGAGGTCCCTGAGGACAGTCTTGACGTCCCTCGCATGGTGGCTGGGCGACCTGGCTGGGTTCGGGGAGGAGGGAGTTTATCGGGCCCCTCTTGACCTCCTTGGTCTCAGCGGCCCTCCTGACGATTACGGCTCTGACCCTCTCAACCCTTGAAAGTGATGAGAGGGAGCAGATGACGCGGAGGAGCGACGTGGTGTTACACGAGACCACCCTCACGAACCTCCTCCCCAGGGCCTCCTCGTAGTTGCAGAGGGTTGAGAATGAGACCTCCGCAACCTCGGGCTCCTCACCGCCCTGGAATATCGCCTTCACGCCCGCCGACTCGTACATGGGCCTGTTCTTCTTCCCCACGCCGTCTGGCGTCGCGTCGACTATCACGTCAGCCCTTGACAGCATCTCCTTAACGGTGCCGGCGACCCTTATGCCGGCCCTCTCGAAGGCCTCCTCCGAGCCCTCGGGCACGTAAATGGGGATCCCTGACCTCACGGCCCCCAGCGCCTCGAAGTTAGGCCTCGTCTTGGCCACGCCGACCAGGGCCATGTCTGGCTGGAGCCTCACCGCGTCAGCTACCCTCTTGCCGATTGTGCCGTAGCCGTTGACGGCGACCCTTATCACTTAGCCCTCACCCCCTTGGCAAGGGCCTCGACGGCTGGCAGCGGCTCCCCCGACAGGAAGACCAGCATGGCCCCTCCGCCCGTTGAGACGTGGACCTTGTTGCCCGGCAGCTCCCCAGCAAGGCCTGCCATGCTGGCCATGTGGCCCCCTCCTATTATCACGAACCCGCTCCCCTCCACCGCTGACCTCAGCACGGAGACGCTCCCCTCCCTGAACCTCGGGTCCTCTATGACCCCCATGGGCCCCCTGAGGACAACTACCTTGGCCTCCCTTATCAGGGAGGAGTAGAACTCCCTCGTGGCTGGCCCTATGTCCTTTATGACGCCGCTGACCCTGCTCGACGGCTCCTCCTTCACCTTCCCGTCCTCCTCTGTCACGTAGTCTATGGGGACCTCGACGGGGACGCCGCTCATGACGAGCCTCCTGGCCCTGGGCACCAGCGACATGAGGCCGAGCCTCTCAAGGACCTCCAGGTTCCTCCTGCCTATGTCAATCCCCTTGGCCACGGCGAACACCTCGGCCACCAGGCCGCCCGTCAGTATCCTCTCCGCGATCCTCCTCTGGGCCAGGTTAGCGATTATCCTGAGCGTGTCGTTCACCTTGCCCCCGCCGAGAACGAACACCTTGGGGGAGTCGTCAGGGTTGAAGAGCCTTGAGAGGGCTG
>AYMD01000002.1:106753-117146 GCA_000495735.1 uncultured Acidilobus sp. JCHS
CCCCTCCTCAGAAGGACCTTCATCCCCTTCGGGCTGAGGTCGTCAAAGGTGGGAACCCTAAGCCCGCCAACCTCTATCAGGGCCCTCGCACCGGGCTCCTCCCTGTCGACCCATATTAAAAATTTGAAACTTCGGTCGCCCAGGCGTAGGGAGTGCTAAGCGCGGCCTCAGCCAAGGAAGAAGTTTACCAGGCCTAGGACTTGGCGTACTCGGCCAGCAAGTTCCTCATGTAGAGGAGGCTTGAGCTCACGCGGGGGTCAGCGTACCTGTTCCTGGAGTAGGTCACGCTGACCTGGGTCACCTCAAAGTAGAGGTCCCTCAGCTTCTCGGCCCTCCCGGAGGCTATGGCCTCCACGACCGAGGCGGCGAGCTCCTCGATCTGCCTCAGCTCCTTCACTGCGTCCTCGCGCCCCCACCTGTGGTAGGTCCTGGCAGCGCTCCTGCTACTGTAGACAAGGTCCTCGGCGGCCTTCAGCAGCTCCATATACTTAGTGGTAGGCGTCATGGCTACAATATTATATGGCATCTGAAAATTATAAGCTTTCTATTACATGTTCATGCCATATATCATATATCAAGATTATGACCTAAGTGGGTCGGGCCCTAAGTCCTCCTCATCGAGGCCTCAGAGCCGTCGCCAGCCCTCATCCCCTTCCTGAAGGGGTTAGGGCGGTAAAATTACTAAGGTATGGCCTCCCTTAGACGTTTGCTTCATACCTTAACTCGCTAACCCCAAAGACGTTATATCTTGCTCAAGGGGTCTGAGATTACGCATTAGTGATGGCCTAGCTCAACACTAACCGGTCATGCGTGCCAGCTAGTTTAATAGCACCACCAACACTTTATTTACTTGCATGGCTAAGGCGTTGGACGAAAGCAAGCCATGGGGTAAAGGCTATACAACGGCGCCGGTCCCGGTTAAGAGAGTTTTAGAGACAGATGAGGATAGCGAAATAGAGTGGGTATTGAACGACAACAGTAAGGTGATAGCGAGGAAGGCGTAGGCCATGTTCATTGACGAGCTCCAGTACAAGGTCCAGGAGCTAGTTGACAGGAAGAAGACCTCATCCTATTACACCACCCCTGACGGGCTGGCCGTGATAAGGCAGCTAGTAAAGGAGGTGGACAGGAGGGATGGCATAGTCCTGATGGACCCCTTCATGGGCTCAGGCGTCACGCTGTCATCGGTCAGCGACCTGGTTAGGCCGAGCAAGGTGATAGGCATAGAGGTGAACAGGGCGCCCTGCGAGCTTGGGCGCAGGGTCCTTTCGTCGCTTTACAGCGACGTAGAGGTCGTCTGCGACGACGCCTTCAAGGTGGGCTGGAGGTACAGGGCTGACCTGATCATAACCAACCCGCCCTTCGTCAGGTGGCACCTGATAGAGGACAGGAACGAGGTACTTGAGGCTGTGGTCTCCCACGGCTATAAGGACTACGTCACGAGGAGGGACCCAGGGCTTCACATACTCTCCTTCTTCCTCATGGACTACATGCTCAGGCCCGGAGGCTACGCAATAGCTGTGCTCCCGGCCTCCACGTTTTACACGGCCCAGGGCAGCGGGCTGAAGGGGCTCCTGAGGCGCAACTATGACGTGCTGGCCATCGTTGAGAACCTCAGGGAGCCGTCCTTCAGCGAAGGGAGCGGCTTCAAGGAGCTCATAGTCTTCCTGAGGAAGAGGTCCCTTCCACTTGGCGAGGCCCTGACCTCCGTCTACCAGTACGACGGGGGCCTGAGGAAGCTTTACTCTGTCAGCCTGGCGAGGCTGCCGAGGCTCATGGACAGGAACTGGCTGAGCCTGTTCGACTATGAGAGGGCGGAGAGGCTCGTGAAGGTGATAGAGAGGGGGCTTGAGGAGGGACTCCTGAGGTACCTGAGGAGGGGCGAGATAGTGAGGGGCGTTGAGATGTACGGCCCCGAGTTCTTCTTCATACCGAACAGGGCCTGGAGCATCGTGGGCGAGGACGAGAACCACGTCGTGATAAGGGGCCCTGGGACCCTCAGGATCCCGAGGAGGTACCTGGTCAAGTGCCTGAGGAGGCCTGAGCACTACAGCGAGGGAGTGGTGATCAGGGACCCCGGCTTCTACGTCCTGGCTATAGGCGATGAGCCCCAGGGCGACCTGAGGAAGTACGTGGAGTGGGGCGAGAGGGAGGGGGTGCCAGCGCTCAGGCTTGGCGACAGGTGGTACCAGCACATATGGAGGCAGCTGCAGACGAAGAGGCCTTACGGTTACATATTCATACATGACAAGGTGGACCTCGCGAGGGACAGGGTCCTGGCGAACTACAGCGAGGCGCCCCTGTGCGCCTCCAAGAACTTCTACGTCATAAGGACTAACAACCCGCTGATAGCGGCCTGGCTCAACTCGTCAATAATGAGGGAAGTCCTTGAGGTATTCAGCAAGAGGATATCCTCGAGCTGGACCAGGCTCCTTGAGGACGACTACCTAGCGATCCCTGTGCCGTCGAGGCGCGTCAGCGTGAACCTGAACGACCTGGAGGCCGCAGAGAGGACGGTAAGGGGGTACCTAGGTATCTCATAAGCTGATTACAATCCAGGTCTTAAAGAGATAGATTATATTGGCCTCGATGCCATGGTTACCTGTCCCCAACCTTTGCTATGTTAGCCCTGAGCTCTGTCAGTGCGGCGTGGGGGTCAGGGACCTCTACGTATATCCTCGCGTAGGGCCCTCCCCTGAGCCTGATGAGGAGGGCCTTCGAGGGGTCCCTCACGGCGAACAGGGCCCTGGTCCTGCCCCTCAGCATGAAGACCCCCTCTATGACCTTGCCAGGCACGTAGAGGCCGAACAGCCTGATGAGGACCTGGGACCTTATGTCGTCCCACGTGAGCCCGGCCTCGACAGAGGTTACGTCAGCCAAGGGGACCTTGACCTTCCTCTTGAGCACCTCAAGCAGCTCGAGGCCCCTGAGCTCGACCACCAGGGAGCCCTCCTCAACGTAGACCCTGTGGGGCAAGCCTTACCCCAGCTGCTGTTAGACGGAGAGAGTTGTAATAAGTTAAGCTGAGGGCGCGCGGACCATGACGCCTAGGCGCTCCTTAGTGGCGGGCCCGCCGGGACTTGAACCCGGGTCCTCCGGCTCCGGAGGCCGGCGCCCTGCTCCTGGCTGGGCTACGGGCCCCGCGCGCTAGCGCGTGCCAAAGGATATTTACACGCGTTGAGGCCCAAAGGCCCTGCCTTAGGCCTAGGCGCCCTCCCCTCCGCCCTCCTCCTCGGCCACGCCTTCAAGGGGCTTGGCCGAGACCCTCGACCTCAGGTCGTTTATCAGCTTAAGGGCCGCCTCCTCCTCCACCTGCCTCCCCATAGTTGTCGCCTTCGAGACGTACTCAGCCACCGCCTCCTCGGCGGGCCTGCCTCCCAGCGGCAGCCTGGACCTGCCTATGGTCATGGGGAAGGGCTCAAGCACCGCGCCGGTCTTGACGAGCACCTCGCCGTCCAGGGGGGTCACTATGACTGTCCCCACCTCCCTGCCGGCGGTTTTGACGGAGTACACTACGTCGCCGTCCTCCGTCTCCCCCAGCTTCTCCAGCTCATACCTAACCCCCGTGGCGAGCAGCTCGGAGACCCTTGAGGCCACCTCCTTGGCTGCCTCGGCCACCTGCTCATTTGCCAGCCTCCTGAAGACCTCGACAGTCAGGGTGTCCCACCTCCAGATCACCTCCTTCTTCTCCTCGTCTACGTCGTAGTCTATGCGCACCCTCACCACGTCCCCCTTGTCTAGCTTAAGCCTGTTGACGAAAACCTCGAAGAGGACCCTGTTCAGCTGGGCCGCGGCGAAGGCAACCTTCTGGGCCCACTCCTTGTCAGCCCTGGTCCTGTCCCTGAGCTGGGCGAAGAGGGTCCTCCTGACCTTGATCGCGTAGGCCCCTACTATAACTAGGCCTGAGCTGAGCCTAGGCACGGCCGTCACCAATATATTATTATGATGCTCAAATATATAAATTATACGGAGAACTCCTGGGCCCAGGCCATAACCCTGGCGCTAGCTGACCTCCTCGGCTGATCGCCTAAGGTATTACTATAGGACGAGGAGCGCTTCTAAGCCCGACGGCTGCTCCTCGCCAGCGCCTTCAGGTCAAGGTAGGACTTTATCATGCTGCCGACGCCTATGGCCCCCACGACTATCAGCACCAGCACGAGGCCTACGTCGAAGGCGTCCAGGTTTGGTATAGGTACGCCCGTCGATATGGCGAAGCTGTCTATGGAAGGCAACGCGATTACCAGGGCCCCTATTAGGACGAAGGCCAGGCCGCCGTAGTAGAGGGTCCTGCCGGCCGTCGCTGCCCCCAGCTTCCTCACGGCGTCCTCCCCAAGCCCGTACAGCTTGATGAGCGCCGCGAAGGCGGCCCCGAATATCACCTGCATGGCCATGGTGCCCAGGCCGAACATCAGGCCGGGCAGGGGGGCGTAGATGAGGGAGCCCACCTGGGGGGCCAGCACGAACGTTATGACCGTGGCGTAGGCCCCGAAGCCGAAGCCCGCTATCAGGCCGTGGACCACGGTCATCCACAGGGGGACGTCGCCGAGCCTCTCGTATATGTTCGTCCTCTCAGCCTCCCTGGCGTGGGTCCTGCTCCTGAGGAGCCTGTCCACCTCGAGGTGCATGTACTTCCCCCTGAGTATGTACGCGCCGGCTACGGCCATGACCACGCCCACGATCACGTAGACGGGCCCGTCAAGGTTGTACTTCATGTAGAAGTACGCGAGGCCCAGGTAGCCAAGCGTCGTGAGCAGAGCCCTCTGGACTGTAAAGCCTAATGAGAACAGGAAGCCGGCCTTCATGCCCCTCCTCGTGCTGTAGGCGCCCACGGCGTAGCTGAAGGTTATCGGCCACGTGTGCTCGTCGGGCGTCGCGCCGTGAAGCAGGCCGAGTATGAGCGACATCAGCAGTATGAGCCCTAGCGACAGACCGTGCGGCGGGTTGAACAGCCAGTAGACCCAGCCCCATGCGCTCACTTGTGCACACCCTCCGTATTTCTTTAAGGAAACTGTGCACAAGAGCTAATAAGCCTTTTGTTCGGGCGGCGCGCTTCAACAAGGGTTAAAAGGAATGCCTGAAAGGACGTGAAGGGCCTTGGGCCCCGCGCCGCCGTAGCTCAGCCGGTAGAGCGCCGCCCTGGTAAGGCGGAGGTCCCGGGTTCAAGTCCCGGCGGCGGCTCCTCAGGCTGTCGGGTTAACGGGGCTTAGCCTGGCCAGGCTCTCGGCTGCCGCCCTCCTCAGCCTGCCCCTGGCCACGAGGAGCAGGGCGCCCGCCACCACGTAAAGGACTAGCTGGAAGAAGTCAACAATTGATATTAAGCCGAGGACTATCAGCAGCACCCCTATTGAAGTACAGTAGGAGGAGGCCAGCATGTAGTTCCCCTCCCTCACAGCCCTTGAGGTCAGCACCAGGGCTACCGCGGCCGCGGCCACGCCGACTAGGCCCGTGGCGAGGAGGAGGCCCCCGAGGACCCTCAGAACAGTGTAGAGCAGGGGCATGAGCCTCGTGACGTTGGCCGCCAGGAAGGGGTAGTAAGTCTCCACTGCCCTGGTTATGGTCTCGTTGAAGGCTGTTGGCCCCAGCGACGCCAGGTACAGCATTGACGCACCTATGGCTATCCCGACTAGGCCCCCGATTATGGCGAGGACGGAGGACGCCAGTATCAGGCCCCTGCCCTCCTCAGTCGGCAAGCCTTGGTCCCAAAACTGTGTGCCCTGCGTCCCCTATTATTTTTAACACGCCCAGGAAGCCCTTGACCGCTGCCTGACGTTGTGCTTGCTCAGTCCTTAAAATCAGGTAGCTCAACTATAACTGGGCGGCGAGGCCTTTGCGCACTGAGGCCAGGGGGTCGCTGGTCCTGACGGACGGCTCCTTCAGGTTCCTGCTGGGCGTAAACTACTGGCCCAGGAAGCTCAACATAAGGATGTGGAGGGACTGGGACGAGGAGGCCCTGAAAGAGGACGTAGAGGTCATGAGGTCCCTCGGCGTCAGGGCTGTCAGGCTCTTCCTGCTCGACCAGGACTGGGTTACAGCGTCAGGTGACCTCAACGGGGTCCAGCTGCAGAGACTGAGGTGGCTCCTCGACAGGCTCGGCGACTCCGGCATAGTTGCCTTCGTGACCCTCCTCGTGGGCCACATGAGCGGCAGGAACTGGGCAGTCCCATGGGCGCCCGACAACGACATATACTCCGCGAAGGGCATTGAGGGGACCGCCAGGTTCGCCTCGGCCGTGGCCTCGGCCGTAAGGGGCTCAAGGGGCCTAGGGGGCTGGGTGCTGAGCAACGAGATGAGCCTGCTCAGGCAGCCTCCCTCCCCCGAGGCCCAGCTGGCCCTCCTGAGGGCCGTGGCCCAGTCGCTCAGGTCAGCTGACGGGGAGCACGTCTTCAGCTCGGGCGACGTGCCGAGCGGCTACGCCCAGAGGCCAAACCTGGTAAGGGGGGTCGTGGACTACGTGGGCCCCCACCTATACCTCTACGACGATGACCCCGTCAGGCACGGCTTCAGTTACCCCGGCATGTTGGAGCTGTTCTCAGACGACGGCCAGGTCCCCGTGGTCCTTGAGGAGTTCGGCTTCAGCAGCCTCCAGTTCTCTGAGGCTGACAGGGCCGCCTTCATATATGAGGTGCTTTACTCGGCCTTCGCGCACGGCGCCTCAGGCGCTTTCGTCTGGTGCTTCTCCGACTTCCCGGCCGAGGGCGAGCCCCCCTATGAGTGGAGGGCCCTGGAGCTCGGCTTCGGCCTCGTCGACAGGGACGGGAGGCCCAAGCCCTCAGCTGAGGCCTTCAGGAGGTTCTCGGAGGAGCTGGGGAGGCTTGAGGCCCTTGGCGCCCACGTAAGGCTTAGGAGGGTGAGCAAGGTCCTCGTCCTCTCCCCATATTACGTGCTGGGCGATTACGAGTTCGCGGGCTACAGGCAGTGGCTGGGAGGCTTTGAAGCGGCCGTCAAGCCCGTGCTCGTGGCCCACCAGCTGCTGACCATGGCCGGGGCCCAGGCCTCGATAAGGCATGAGCCCGAGTTTGAGGGCAACGAGGGCAGGAGGCTGGTCGTGGTCCCCTCGGCCGTCTCAGGCCTGGCCACAACGTGGAGGAAGCTCCTCAACTACGTCGAGGACGGCGGCACCCTTTACGCCTCCCTCCTGAGGGGTGTAGGGGGCGCCAGGTTCCCGCACGAGTCGGGCACTCAGCTCTGGCAGGAGCTCTTCGGCGTCGAGCAGGCGCTGAGGGTAGGCTCCTTTGGGGTCAGGCTGAGCGGAAGGAGGACGCTCACCCTCGAGAGGGACCTGGGGGGTCTCAGGAGGGGCTGGTCGGTAAGCGTTGACCTCCAGGTGCCTCTCTACGCCTACTCCGTGAGGCCAGTCGACGCCGAGGTCCTCGCCTCCCTTGACGGGGATCCAGCCATCTTCATTGCAAGGAGGGGGAAGGGGAGGGCATTGCTGTCCACGGTCCCGCTTGAGGCCGCCCTGGCCTACGCTGACTCCGTGGGCGACTGGAGGCCCTACGCTGACCTCTACCACGCCATAGCCTCGGAGGCGGGCGTTGACACTTTGAGGCCGAGTGACCCGAGGGTTGAAGTTCAGGAGCTGAGGGGCGAGGGGCAGTCCCTCATAATAGCCGTCAGCCACTGGCCAGGCGAGCTCAGTGTCGAGCTCCCGATCAGGGAGGCCTCACTGGTGGCCGGCAACGCCGCCCTGAGGGAGGCCAGGCCGGTAAGGCTTGACCTGCCTCCAAGGGGGGCGGCAGCCCTCCTGGTTAAGGCCTAAGCGAAGCTAAGCGGGAGCCAGGCCAAGGCGGCCTCGGTCGCACATATTCTCTACATAGGAAAGCTTAAAGCCAAGTTCTTTATAGAGAGAATATCGGGAAAAGGGATGGCGGGCAAGGTCTCGATATTCTTGATCTCGCCGACCTACGAGAAGCTCCTCTCAACCACCGTCATAACCCAGGGCGCCGTGGCCCAGGGCATGGAGGTCTTCATATTCGCCAGCTTCGCCCAGGTCGCCTTCAGGAAGGGCGAGGTGGAGAAGTTCTCAAAGCTCGGCAAGGACTACGAGGAGTACAAGGACGTCGCCATGAAGTACCTGGCTTCGAAGAACGTCACCTGGTACTCCATGCTGAGGGAGGCCAAGAAGATGGGCAAGGTCAGGATAGTGGCGTGCAGCCTTGCCGCTGACATGGTCGGCCTCAAGAAGGACGACTTCGACCCGACGCTAGTTGATGACGTGGCTGGAGTCGCGACGTTCCTGGCAGAGGCCGCGACCTCCGACGTAGTGCTCTACATCTGAGCACCTAAGCCCTCTTCCTCTTTTTTCCTCCCCTCCTGACACAGCCTGGCCAGGAGTATAGAGCGTGCCAGGCCTGGGCGGACCCCTTGAGCTGACGCTAGGGCTTGTCGTGGTGCTAGTTGGGTCCATAGCCTACGCTCACTCCTTTGAGTCCCTTGCATCCCGCCTCGGCCTCAGCCAGGGCCTGGCAGGGGCGGTCGTGAGCCCCCTCTTCACGTCCCTCCCCGAGCTCGTGGTGTTCGTCACTGCTGTGGTCAGCGTTGGCGGAAGGGCTGGGGCGCAGGTCGGCATGGGGACCGTCATAGGGGAGCCCCTCATGTTGTCAACGCTCATGACGCCCCTTGTGGTAGCTGCCTCAAGGGGGCTGAGCGTGGACAGGTCGCTGGCCAGGCCCTACCTGGTCTTCGTGGCGGTCTTCCCCTCGGTCCTCCTCCCTCCGCTCCTGGCTAACCACCCCCTGGCCAGGGTCGGGGCCGCCCTGGCCCTCCTGGCCTCATATGTGGTCTTCGCGGCGACGGCAAGGTCAGGGGAGACCGTGGAGCCCGGCGAGCTGGGGCTGAGGGCCTCCATAGTTGTGCTCATGGCCTCCGTGGCAGCCTTCTACCTCGGCTCCCACTACCTCGTCAATGGCGTCATATGGGCCTCAGGGGCCCTGGGCCTGACGCCGCTGGCTGTCTCGACCCTTGCCGTCCCGGCCGTCACAACGCTGCCCGAGGTGGGGGCCGCCCTGGTGTGGGCCAGAAGGGGCCTGGGCACGCTCGCTGCCTCGTCCCTTATAGGGCAGCAGGTGGTCTACGCTACGATATATCCGGCAGTAGCTATCCTCGCGGTCCCATGGGCCCTCACGGCTGACGCAATTGTTGCCGTGCTGATAACTGAGGTCGCCGCGGCTGGCCTGGCCCTGGGCGCCTTAAGGGGGAGCCTAGATAAGGCGCAGGTCGCGGCCGGCCTGGTGTGCTTTGTCTCTTACCTGGCCCTCCTCCCGCTGCTGAGATAACGGCTCCCCGCCCCGAAAGGGACTACAAGGGCCTATCGAGCTTGCCGCGCACCTCAACGCTTTTACTCCGGACGTCAGGCTGAAGAGGGTGAGGGCCTGCGGGCAGGTTGCTTGATGAGCTGAGGGCATACGTAGCTGACGTAACTAGGGAGGCTGAGTCCGCGCTGAGCGGCCTGGGGCCCAGCCTCGGCGCCCTGAGGGCCTTCACGCTCAACGAGCTCTACATAGCGCCTTACGACCTTAGGGCCTTCGCCCTCTTCCTACAGAAGGCCTCCGAGGACGACGAGCTAGAGTTCGTCATGGGGCTCCTGCAGGGAGGGCCGAGGTGGCTCAGGGGGCTCAGGGGGCTGGCGTCAGAGCTTGGCGTCAGCTACAGCCCTGACCTGGTCAGCCCTGAGGGGTTCAGCTCTCATATAGGTTGTTGCCTTACGGTCATCGCCTCATCCCTATTCCCCCGCACCCCGCTCGGGGCCTCATCGGGCTTGGGGGCGTTCAGGGCCACCCCAGGGGCCCCACATCTTGAGTGCACAGACACGTACCTCCTGTATATGTTTATCGTAGCAATGACGTCCCTGTCGCCTTCAAGGCCGCACCTGGGGCACCTCAGCCTCCTGTGGCCGACCTCAACAAGCTTAGCGCCGCACCTTGGGCACGTTGACGATGTGCCCCTGGGATTTACCTTAGCGATCCTGTAGGCCTCTCTCCTTTGCCTCATATTCTATGCAGAACTGCACCTTCTCGTAGAACCACAGAGTAAGCCTCTTGTTAAAGTCCCTGCCCCCCTTCCTGTCCTCCCTCAGGCCGTTAAGGTCCTCGAGGACCACCGCAGAGCCGTACCTCAACGCCAGCTCGGCAATTAAGTCCCCCGCCCTGTGGGCGTAGTCCCACGAGATGTTCTTAATCCTCTCGCCGTGCCTCTCAACGGCCATCCTTACGCCCTTGACGAACCTCCACGACCTGGGGTACCTCCTCTGTATCCTTTCAATCCATATCCTGTGCGTCAGAGCCTTCCTGAGAGGCGTCCTGAGCCTCTTCAACCTGATCAGCTTGCCGCTAAGCGTGAGCACGGCGAGAGTATGTGTCAAAGTTCAGTCAACGGACGTAACGGTCCTGGGCCC
>AYMD01000002.1:117166-118310 GCA_000495735.1 uncultured Acidilobus sp. JCHS
CTTCACGCTCAACGAGCTCTACATAGCGCCTTACGACTTAGGGCCTTTCGCCCTCTTCTTACAGAAGGCCTCCGAGGACGACGAGCTAGAGTTCGTCATGGGGCTCTGCAGGGAGGGCCGAATTGGCTCAGGGGGCTCAGGGGGCTGGTGTCAGAGCTTGGCGTCAGCTACAGCCCTGACCTGGTCAGCCCTGAGGCAGTAGGCTACACCCACTTCCTGAGCTGGCTCGCCTTAAACGGCGGCGTCGGCGAGCTGGCCGTCCTGGTCGGCGTGAACTTCCGCACCTTCTGCGTCAACTCTACAAGGCTAGCTGAGTGGGCCGAGGGCCTTGGCGTCAGGTCAGCTGGCTTCCTCAGGTGCGTAGGCCTTGACGAGGAGAGGGAGAAGTTAGCGGAGGCCATAGCTGAGAGGCACGTTAACATGCCTATGTACAGGCACGTCGCCCTTGTGGCCCAGCACTACGAGCTGGCCTTCTGGAGGTCTGTAGCGAGGGCTGCTAAGCAAGGGGCCCTGTCAGGCCAGGGCTAACCGGTAGCGCTTAACCTCCATACCTAAGCGCCCTACGGCCTGAGGTCCCCAAGGTGGCTTCAGGAGGTTCGGGAAGCCAGTTTACCTAGCGATGCCGCGCGAGGTCATGGCTGGGCTGGCGCTTGGGCTCCTCAGGGACAGGGGGGAGGAGCTAGTCGTGACCAGGAGAGGCCTTTACGCCATCAGCTACCTGATGAAGGCCTTCTACGTAAAGATATCTCAGATAAGGGCCATGGCCATCAGGAAGGGCATCTAGGCCCTCCACAAAAAGACCTGGAGCTAGGCCTCACTTGAAGAACGCTATGGCGGCCCCTATTATGAAGCCTATCACTATGACGACGCTAGTGAATATCGGCTCTATCACGGCGAAGAAGGGCGCCAGGGCCCTCAGCCCCTGCTCTATGGCAGTCACGTTGCCGCTGGCGACGCTGCTGGCCAGGGACTTCATGTCCAGCGCGCCTATGCTCCATATGTTAAGGAGCTCGCCCACTATGAGCAGGAGGAAGAAGGCCAGGACGTACTTGAGGCCCTTGGCTAGTACATAGCCCACGCCGAGGCCCAGCAGGAACTCTATTACTGTAACAATTATGGTCGCCGGCGACGAAAGGCTCACGCC
>AYMD01000002.1:118330-140252 GCA_000495735.1 uncultured Acidilobus sp. JCHS
CCGGGCTTGGGGGCGTTCAGGGCCACCCCAGGGGCCCCACATCTTGAGTGCACAGACACGTACCTCCTGTATATGTTTATCGTAGCAATGACGTCCCTGTCGCCTTCAAGGCCGCACCTGGGGCACCTCAGCCTCCTGTGGCCGACCTCAACAAGCTTAGCGCCGCACCTTGGGCACGTTGACGATGTGCCCCTGGGATTTACCTTAGCGATCCTGTAGGCCTCTCTCCTTTGCCTCATATTCTATGCAGAACTGCACCTTCTCGTAGAACCACAGAGTAAGCCTCTTGTTAAAGTCCCTGCCCCCCTTCCTGTCCTCCCTCAGGCCGTTAAGGTCCTCGAGGACCACCGCAGAGCCGTACCTCAACGCCAGCTCGGCAATTAAGTCCCCCGCCCTGTGGGCGTAGTCCCACGAGATGTTCTTAATCCTCTCGCCGTGCCTCTCAACGGCCATCCTTACGCCCTTGACGAACCTCCACGACCTGGGGTACCTCCTCTGTATCCTTTCAATCCATATCCTGTGCGTCAGAGCCTTCCTGAGAGGCGTCCTGAGCCTCTTCAACCTGATCAGCTTGCCGCTAAGCGTGAGCACGGCGAGAGTTATGTTGTCAAAGTTCAGGTCAACGGACGTAACGGTCCTGGGCCCCGCTGGCTTAACGTCCCTCCTGAAGTACACTGTGACCCAGAGCCCATCCCCGTCGTACTTTATCGCCAGCTCGTAGTTCTCCCAGCCCCTGAACTTCTCAGCTCTCTCCTTAGGCGCTGTTAGCCTTAGCCTGGCCTCACGTCCTTTATGAAGCCTCAGCGTCAAGGTCATATCATCCAGGTCCAGCCTGTAGTCGTACTTATCTAACCTGGCCGTTAGCCTCCTAAGGGTTGGCCTCCTGCCGCCGCTGCCTTTAGCTGACTTCACAATGCCCTTAGCGTAAACGTATATCTCCTTGGCGTGGTGCGCCCTGAAGCCCATGGAGACGAAGTCTTTGTAGAACAGCTTATGTAGCGTGCCTATGGAGAGCCTGCCTTCAACGTTCCAGGTCCTGTCCACTACTGCCTGGACAGCATCACGGTACAGCCTCAGGAACTCAAGGAGGTCATCACCGCCGCCCTCGGGAAGGGCCCTCATCCTCAGGGTCTCGACGAGCGCGGGCCCTTCACCCCTCACCGGGCGGCTCACCCGCGTAACCATATGATAGAAAAACTTATAAGCTTTTCTATCAACTCTAGCTTTGGATGATAGCATGGCTAAGTTCATATACGTCGAGAGCACGGTGATAAAGTACAGGGGCGGGACCGTGGTCCTTTACCCGCTGGCTAAGTACCAGCCTGAGGTGAAGCCCCTGCACGGCAGGAAGGTGCACGTGATAATAATAGCGGAGGAGTGACGTTATTCTCTATAAACCTATATGAAAGTTGAAACGGCTACGCAGGGCACGTTAACATGCCCATGTACAGGCACGTCGCCCTTGTGGCCCAGCACTATGAGCTGGCCTTCTGGAGGTCTGTAGCGAGGGCCGCCAAATGAGGGGCGGAGCTGAGGCTCGAGGAGGTCGGCAGGCATGATTCTCTTAATATAGAAGGCCTTTATGCCTGCGCGCTATTCTGTAAGCAGGGTACCTTACGTTTGAGGGGTTCCTGAAAAGGCTTGTTGAGGGTGTCGACTTCAGCGTACAGGTAGTTGAGGGCCTTGACTCCTCCCCGAGGGCCGAGGGCCCCATGGCCCTCTACATTCACGTTCCCTTCTGCACGATGATGTGCCCCTTCTGCATATTCTTCAGCGTCCCCTACTCAAGGGACAGGGCGAGGCCTTACTTCAAGGCCCTGATGGGGGAGCTGGAGGGGGTCCTGAGCAGGCTTGAGGGCGCCTCCTTCAGGGAGGTCTACGTAGGAGGGGGGACGCCGACCCTTGCGACGGAGGAGGTCTGCGAGGCCCTTGACCTCGTGAGGTCGATGGGGCACCGCTTTGAGGCCTCTGTAGAGGCCTCCCCCTACGACGTAGATGACCACAAGGTTTCGCAGCTGGTCTCCGCCGGAGTGACGAGAATATCGCTTGGGGTTCAGTCGTTCAGGCCTGACGTGCTGCCCAGAATAGGCAGGCCTAGGATAAGCGAGGAGGGCCTGAGGGCCGCCATAGAGGCCTGCAGCAGGGCGAGGACGGTCAACGTTGACGTGCTCCTTGGCCTGCCGGGCCAGGGAAGGCGGGACCTTGAGCTTGAGCTCGAGGCCTTCTACGAGAGCAAGGCCAACCAGCTCACCCTGTACCCGCTGATGCCCTCGATAAGGGAGGGGGCAACCCTGCCGCCTGTCAGCGAGCGCAGGGAGAGGGAGCTCTACCACTTCGCTGTCGATAAGGCGAAGACCATGGGCCTCTCCCAGGACACCGTCTGGGGCTTCTCAAAGGGCCCCTCAGGCCTGGGCGATGAGTACATAGTGGAATTTGACCTCTTCATAGGGGTAGGCGCTGGCGCCATGAGCCACGCCGAGGGGCTGTTCTACGCGAACACGTTCAACCTGAGGAAGTACGAGGACGCGGCGGCCAAGGGCAGGAGCCCCGTTGCCCTGGCGAGGAGGCTAAGCCCAGGCGAGGAGCAGAGGCTCTACGCCCTCTACAAGCTCTACGGCCTGAGGCTCCCCAAGAGGGGCTTCAGGAGGAGGTTCGGGAAGCCGGTTTACCTGGCGATGCCGCGCGAGGTCATGGCTGGGCTGGCGCTTGGGCTTCTCAGGGACAGGGGGGAGGAGCTAGTGGTGACCAGGAGAGGCCTTTACGCCATCAGCTACCTGATGAAGGCCTTCTACGTAAAGATATCTCAAATAAGGGCCATGGCCATCAGGAAGGGCATCTAGGCCTTCCACAAAAAGACCTGGAGCTAGGCCTCACTTGAAGAACGCTATGGCGGCCCCTATTATGAAGCCTATCACTATGACGACGCTCGTGAATATCGGCTCTATCACGGCGAAGAAGGGCGCCAGGGCCCTCAGCCCCTGCTCTATGGCAGTCACGTTGCCGCTGGTGACGCTGCTGGCCAGGGACTTCATGTCCAGCGCGCCTATGCTCCATATGTTAAGGAGCTCGCCTACTATGAGCAGGAGGAAGAAGGCCAGGACGTACTTGAGGCCCTTGGCTAGTACATAGCCCACGCCGAGGCCCAGCAGGAACTCTATTACGATAACAATTATGGTCGCCGGCGACGAAAGGCTCACGCCTAGGGCGCTGAGCAGCGAGGCCAAGGCTTCACCTCTCTCCCGTGTTCAGGGAAGACTATTAAGGCTTAAGGTCATGGCCTCCGACCTTAAAATCCTGTAGGTGGGTAAGCGATGTTAACCCTGAAAGCGTCTGTCCTTACTTATATAGTGGACAGGCCAGCCTCTTCGGCCCCAAGCCCTTCTTTGCATTAAGCTAGAAGGTCGTTGGATGTCCCGACAAGTACTCCCCCTTTTAAACAGACCCTTTTAACTAAGCGTGAGGGAATAGATATGCCCTGCGGCGCTAAGACCGAGAGCAAGAGGAAGAAGCAGGGCCAGAGCTGAAGGCCCGTCGTTAGGCCTCAACAGGCGTAGACTAGAGGCCTTTGTTTTCCATTCACGCGGTTCTAGGCAGGCCAAGGACTAACTGCTCATGGCTTAACGTACGCGAACCCCTGGCCCTCGAGTTCCACTATTTTCTTTATCCCAGAGTCGACGACCTCAACCCCGTCTATTAGGTCCTCCCTCCTGATCCCGAGGCTCCTCATGGCTATGGAGCACACGTAGAACTTGACACCCATGCTCATGAGCTCATTTACCCTCTCTCTGGCGTAGTCGTCCAGGCTCCCCCTCATTAGGGCCATGGGCCCCCTCACGTTGAAAACCAGGACCACCTCAGCGTTCCCCTCCCCCACCACGTCAAGCAGGTTGTAGGCCATTCTGAGGGCCATATCGAGCTTCTCCCTGGAGTCCTCATCTACGTGTATGAGGAGCTTGTACCTGGCCTGCAAGGGAGCTCCCGCTGAGCGTTAAATTCAGGCCTGACTTAAAGGGCTTCGGTGCGAGATGGCCGCTGGCAGGTGCTCGGACTGCGCCATGTGGAGGCCTCACGTGGTGTACCCCTTCATAGGCCTCTGCACGCTCTGGGGCAGGCTGACGGCCGACGACGACGGCTGCGACAGGTTCAGGCCCATAGTGATAGAGGACGGCTCCTTCTACTGGTGCCCCGAGCTCAGGACCAGGGTCACGGGGGAGGAGGCAAGGCTCCTGGTTAGGAGGGGCGTGAAGGTCTACCTCGGCGCCTACGTCGACCCTGACGTCAGGGAGGAGATATATGGCGCCTTCTGACACCTTTGCGTTATCTTAAGTCCTGTCAGCCCTAAGTGTTCTGCTTTAATAGGCTGGGCTCACAGCCTGCTAGGCGCAGGGTGCCTTAGGCTTGAGCGAGAACGTTGACCTCGACGTCATGATAGGCGGGCCCCAGGGAGGCGGCATAGAGTCCTCAGGACAGATGACGCTCAGGGTCTTCATGATAAAGGGCTACGACGTGTTCGGGATAAGGGAGTACCACAGCGACATAATGGGGGCCCACAGCTACTACAACATAAGGGTAAGGTCGAGGAAGCCGAGGAGCGTCAGGCTCCCCGTTGACGCGCTCCTGGCCCTTGACGCTGAGGCCATATTCACCCACTACAACGAGCTGGCCCCTGGAAGCTACCTCATATATGACAACGACAGCCTCTCGACAAGGATGGACAGGATAGCCCCCATGGAGCCCGAGACGAAGGAGAGGGTGAGGGAGGACCTGAAGGAGAAGGGGGTTGAGCCCGTGGCCTCAGAGCTCGTCAAGTACCTCTCGAAGCAGGGAGTCAAGACCGTGGGCCTGCCGCTCAAGGACCTCCTAAAGGTCACGGCCGATAGGCTCAAGACCTCCGTCGTGAGCGTCGCCAAGACCGTGAACACCATGACGATAACGGCCCTCTCCGCCATGTTAGGCATAGACCTGGCGGCCGTCGAGAGGTCCATAGAGCTTTACTTCGCGGGGAGGAAGTCGATAATAGACTCGAACGTTGAGGCGGCCCGGGTCACGTACGAGCACGTCAAGGAGAACTACGGCGTCGCTAAGCCGCTGCCGGATGGGCCCCACAGGAACAAGACCAGGATGGTCGCGACAGGCAACGACATTGTTGCCATGGCTAAGATAGTCGGGGGCGTGACCCTTGAGACCTACTACCCGATAACCCCGAGCCAGGACGAGGCCTTCTACATGGAGTCCCACAGGGTCTTCGACCTCGATGAGGACGCCGCCAAGTCCCTTGGAACGCAGAAGATGCCGGCGCTCACGCTCCAGGCCGAGGACGAGCTGGCGGCCCTCAACATGGCCATAGGGGCGGCCCTGGCTGGGGCCAGGGTCGCAACCACGACAAGCGGGCCTGGCCTCTCGCTCATGAACGAGGCCATAAGCTTCGCGGTCATGGCAGAGGTCCCTGTCGTAATAAGTGTCTGGATGAGGACAGGCCCCTCGACGGGCATAGCCACGAGGCAGGGCCAGGGCGACCTGCTCCACTCCATGTTCGCTGGCCACGGCGAGGCCCTGCCCAAGATAGTCCTGGCCAGCGGCGATCACATAGAGGCCTACTACGACACCATAAAGGCGTTGAACTGGGCCGAGAGGTTCCAGGTGCCCGTCATACACCTGCTCGACAAGTACATGGCGGCTTCAATGATGAGCTTTGACATGGAGGACGTAGACCCCTACAAGATGCCGCTGGACAGAGGCAAGTTCGTCGTCCAGCCTGACCCCAAGGCCTACAAGAGGTATGAGCTGACGGATGACGGAATAAGCCCACGGGCCCCGCTGGGCGCCGTCAGGTACACCGTCTCGAGCCTTGAGCACAACGAGGAGGGGGTCGTGACAGAGGACCCCGTGATGAGGGAGAGGATGGTCATGAAGAGGATCAGGAAGATGGAGACGATAGAGCGCGAGATACCCGACTCGGAGAAGGCTGTCCTGCATGGGGACCCCGACGCCAGGGTGACAGTTATCTCCTGGGGCACCACTAAGGGCCCCATACTCGACGCCATGGAGAGGCTCTCAGCGGAGGGGCTCAAGCTGAGGTTCCTCCAGATCAAGACTTTCCTGCCCTTCCCCACGAACATGGTCAAGGGCATTATTGAGACCTCTGATGACGTGATAGCTGTCGAGAACAACGCCTTCGGGCAGATGGTGTGGACCATAAGGATGTTCACAGGGTTTGACATTAAGAAGAGGATAGCTAAGCTCAACTCTAGGAGCCTCATGGAGCAGGAGGTATATAATGGACTTAGGAAGGCCCTCAGCATGAAGGAAGGCCTGGTGGTGGTGAGCGATGGCGCGTAACTGGATGGACTACAAGACTGACGCCTGGATTCAGTGGTGCCCGGCCTGCGGCAACTTCGGCATACTTACGGCCATGCAGAGGGCCTTCGCCGAGCTTGATCTGCCTAACGAGAAAGTCACAGTAGTCTCAGGCATAGGGTGCTCAAGCAGGATACCCTATTACATAAAGACCACCAACATACACACGCTGCACGGCAGGCCCATACCCGTGGCCCAGGGGGTCAAGCTAGCTAACCCTGACCAGGTAGTCATAGTGGCCTCAGGCGACGGCGACCTCCTGGGCATAGGGGCTGGCCACTTCGTGGCGATCGGCAGGAGGAACATAGACATAAAGGTTATACTTCATGACAACGCCGTCTACGGCCTGACCAAGGGCCAGGCGGCCCCGACCCTCCCGCTCTGGTTCAAGACGAAGGCCCTGGGCCAGCCCAACATACAGAGCGCCGTCAACCCGCTCCTGCTGGCCTTCGCCAGCGGGTTCACCTTCATAGCGAGGGCGTATGCCTACCACATAGATCAGCTGAAGGAGATGATAAAGGCAGCCATAATGCACAAGGGCACGTCCCTAATTGACGTGCTCCAGCCCTGCCCGACCTATAACGACATAATGACGAAGGAGTGGTATGAGAAGCGCATCTACTACCTTGATAAGGAGGACCCGTCCTGGGATCCCAACGTGGAGAAGCCGGAGGACCTCAAGAAGCTGCCCAAGATTGTCGAGAAGATGCTTGAGTGGGAGCCGAGGATACCCCTCGGCATATTCTACAGGAACACGATGGTCGAGCCCTTCGACGCCAGGATAGAGAAGATAATGCCCGGCTACCTCGCCATGCCGCCAGCTAGGAGGCCTGTGAGCGTCAACGGCAGGGCGCTTACGAACCCGTTCCAGGCGTTCAGGGACAGGCTAGTGCAGACCTGACGGCGAGGGTTTTTGGCAGGGCTGGCCTACAAGGTCATGAGGACCGAGCACGGCGTTATGGTAGCTGTCGCTGACGCCGAGCTGCTGAACAGGAGGCTTAGGACAAGTGATGGGGTGGTTGTTGAGGTAAGCGAGGACTTCTTTGGCGAGAAGGTGGGCGAGGAAGAGGAGGTCATTAGGGCCATGGACGAGGCCGACATGATCATACTTATCGGGCACCGGGCGGTCTCCCTGGCGAGGTCCCTTGGCCTCGTGGCCCCTGGCTCTGAGATCTACATTCAGGGCGTGCCATACGTGCAGGTCTTCAAGTCGCTGATTACCTGAGCGTGAGGCCCGGGCGCTAGGACCTCGTCAGGCGGTCAGCAGATATAAGGTAGTCCTGCTAGAACGGAAAGGTCCCGTTCAAATAGCTCCTTATTATCCGCTCTGACCTTAGGGCCCCAGGTGAACTAGTTGGGGGACCTAGTGGTCTTGCTCAAGCCCGCGCTCAACCCTGAGACCATAAGGGGCACGCCTGAGGGGCTCGTGGACTTTGACTACATGTCCCTGAAGCTTTCAGACATAGACAGGAACGCCGTTGAGGAGGCCGTGAGGCTGAGGGACGCCTACTTCAAGGGGTCCAAGATCTACTCGGTAACGGTGGCCGCCTGGGGACCTGTGGACAAGAGGGACAAGGACGTAAAGATGGCGGTCCAGGAGGGGCTAGCCAAGGGAGTCGATGAGGCCTTCATAGTCGAAGATGACTCCCTCACGCCGGGGGACCCCGTCACGACGGCCTCCGCCATAGTGGCTGTCATAAGGAAGTTCAACCTTAAGCCCGACTTAGTCCTGGCCGGCGAGGCCACAATTGACGGCTTCACCGGGCAGGTGGCCGGCAGGGTGGCGGCTAAGCTGGGCCTCCCCTACGTGAGCTTCGCGAGGAAGCTTGACGTGAAGGACGGGAGGATAGTTGCGGAGAGGGACGTTGAGGACTACGTAGAGGTGGTTGAGGCCCCTATCCCCGCGGTGGTGAGCGTGACCAGGGAGATAAACGTCCCGAGGCCGCCAACGCTGATCCAGATAAGGATGGCCTCGAGGAAGCCCCAGCACGTCATCAAGGCCTCAGACCTCGAGGGCGTCGTGAAGCCTAAGAGGAAGCTCGCCGAGGCGAGGGTGCTGGCCGTTAAGAGGAAGCAGACGATAATAGAGGGCAAGACCCTTGAGGAGACGGCTGACAAGCTGATAGACGCCCTGGCCGCTGAGGGCGTGATCAGGGTGAGGTGATAGCAATGACCTCGCTAGTCGTTGCGCAGAAAGAGGACGACGTAGCTGAGGCGCTCACCATAGCCAGGCAGGTCGGGGAGCCCCACATACTTGTCTTCGGCCAGGTCGACCCAAGCCCCCTGCTTGACTACGGCCACCCCGTTCACCACCTGAGGTCTGACGACACTGAGAGCCTCTTCCTGGCCCTGAGGTCCCTCTACGAGAGCCTTAAGCCGTCAGTAGTCCTGGCGCCCACCACGAAGAACCTCAAGGACGTACTCTCCAGGGTCGCTGGCCTCTACGACCTGCCGTTGGCGACGGAGGTCTATGACGTCAAGGTCTCAGGGAGCTCGGCAAGCTACAGGAGGGGCTTCCTGAGCGGGAGGGCCATAGCCCTTGAGGAGGTGCCACTGCCCGCCGTTCTCCTGCTGGCCCCTAGGAAGACGCCGAGGGCTTCCAAGGGGGGCGCTAAGGGGACCCTTGAGACGGTGCAGCCCCCCTCGCCGACCGTGAAGGTCCTTGAGAGGAGACCAAAGGAGAGGGGAGGCGTCAACATAGAGGCCGCTGAGCTCATAGTGAGCGTGGGGAGGGGCTTCAGGTCGAAGGAGGACCTGAAGATAGCCTTCGAGCTGGCTGACGTCCTGGGGGCCCAGGTAGGGTGCTCAAGGCCAATAGCGGCTGACCTCAAGTGGCTCAGCGAGGACCACTGGGTAGGCCTCAGCGGCCACAAGGTGGCGCCCAAGCTCTACATTGCCATAGGGATAAGCGGGGCGCCTCAGCACCTTGCGGGGATAACTGACGCCAAGCTTGTTGTGGCCATAAATAACGACAAGAGCGCGCCCATATTCAAGAACTGTGACTACGGCGTCGTGGCGGACCTATATCAGTTCGTGCCAGTCCTCACCAAGAGGCTCAAGGAGAGGCTTAACCTCTCTAAGTAACTTTTAAATATCCTTCCTTTTTAACTATTACTAAAAAGTTATATTTATATAGTGCTGCCTAGGGACCTCGCTAAGTGACAAAAACGAAAGGCAAGCCTCGCCCTTTAGGGCAGGGTTAAGGCTTTTAAGCTACTGTTTGCTACTTCTGTAGTTGGTGCGAGAGTGCCTGTCACTGAGCCCATCAGGGTCAGGAGGGAGACCAAGGAGGAGCTGAACAGGCTGAAGGTTCACCCCAGGGAGACCTACGACGACGTGATAACAAGGCTCATTGAGGAGTACAAGAGGTGTAGGCATGAGAAGGGCTAACGTGGTCAAGCTGGTAGTTGACAAGGAGACGCACGAGAGGCTGAGGGAGCTTGCCATAGCCACGGCGAAGTGCTGGAACGAGGTTAACTGGCTGAGGATGCAGCAGTTCAAGGAGGGGAGAAGGGTTGACTTAGCTAGGACGGAAAAGGAGGTGTATGAAAAGTACAAGCACGTGCTGAAGGTTAACGCGCAACAGGTCGCCAGGAAGAACGCAGAGGCCTGGAGGGACTTCTTCTCCTTAGTTAAGGAGAAAAAGGAGGGGAAGCTACCCAAATGGCTCAGGCCGAGGCCTCCAGGCTACTGGAAAGGGCGAGGACGGGAAGTACAGGCTGACAGTTTTGATTAGGAATGACCGCTATGAGGTGGATGAGGGCAGGAGGGTCATTTACCTCAAGGACTTCAAGCTGGCCCTGGGGTTTAAGGGGAGGCTTAAGTGGCGTGGGAAGCAGGGCAGGCTGGAGATAACCTATGACGAGGCCAGGAGGAGCTGGTACGCCTTTATTTCAGTTGAAGTTGAGAACAACGCGAGGGCAGAGGGCAGGCTTAGGGCCTCCATCGACCTAGGTATCGTTAACCTAGCCACGGTTTACGTTGAGGACGGCACCTGGTACCTCTTCAAGGGCGGCGGCGTCCTCTCCCAGTACGAGAGTTACAGCAAGAGGATAGCCAGGGCCCAGAAGGTCCTGGCAAGGCACGGGCAGAGGGGAAGCAGGAGGCTCAGGCTGCTCTACGACAAGAGGAGGAGGTTCCTGAGGCACGCCCTAAACAGCATGGTCAGGAGGATAATGGAGGAGCTGAAGGGGAAGGGCGTGGGTGAAGTTGTCGTAGGCTACCCTAAAGAGATCTCTAGGGATCACGGCAACAAGCTCACCGTGAACTTCTGGAACTACAGTTATATTATCAGGCGCCTTGAGGAGGTAGGCGAGGAGCTGGGGATTAAAGTCATTGAGGTAAGCGAGGCCGACACCTCCAGGACCTGCTCCCTGTGCGGGGAGGCCCACAATGGTGGGCGAATTAGGCGTGGCCTGTTCAGGTGTCCCCGCACAGGGAGGGTCATAAACGCTGACCTGAACGCGGCGATAAACATCCTGCGCCTACATATCCCCGAGTCCCTGGGACCCAGGGGATGGGGGCGACCCCTGGCGAGGGATAGGGGTAATGGGCCGAAGGCCCGGCCCGCGGCCTACCGCTGGACGAGCGGAGCGGGGTGGGCGCTCACCGCGCCCACTAGCTATGAGGTGATGAAGGTGAAGGCGGTAAGCCGCGAACCAATGAGCCGCCCTAAGGGAGCCCTCGCCCTTCAGGGCGGGGAGGAGGTCAGCTATGGGTAAGCGGTGCAAGGGCTGAGCTCTGAGGCCCTTTCCCTCCTCTTTCCTTTATCTATTAAGAGAACCTCAAGGGGAGCCCTGACTTTTTAATCACCCCAGAAACTTTGCTGGCTAAAACCTATTATACCACCTACAGTTTTACTAAAGCTCCAGTAAGGGGTCCCATTGTGGCGGGCGAGAAGCCTATAGCGGTTGAGAAGGCAGAGGTCACGGACAAGCAGCTGAGGAGGGCCCTGAACTTCTGGGACATAGCCTACCTAGTCGTAGGCGCCATGATAGGCTCAGGCTGGCTCTTCGGCTCCCTCTACGCGGCCGCCATGGTGGGCCCAGGCGCCATACTCTCATGGATCATAGCCGGCGTGCTCATGCTCTTCGTAGCCCTCGCCTTCGCCGAGCTGTCAGGCATGATACCTAAGTCAGGGGCCATAGTGAGGTACCCCCAGTACTCACATGGCAGCCTGGCCTCGTTCATACTGGCCTGGGCCTACCTGTTGAGCTCGATAACAGTCGCCCCTGCAGAGGCCGAGGCCGTCGTGACCTACATGGGCTCGTACGTCCCTGGCCTCCTGACGCCGTCAGGCGTCTTGACGGCATTTGGCCTGTTCGTCGCGTTCCTCTTCACCGTGTTCTTCTTCCTGCTCAACTACTTCGGGGTTCACGTTATGGGCAAGACGAACACGGCCGTCGGCTGGTGGAAGCTCCTGGTGCCCCTCATAACTATAGTACTTCTCCTCGCCCTTTACCTGCACCCCTCCAACTTCACGACGCCCTCCTTGTTACCTTATGGCGCAGCCCCCCTGTTCTTTGCCCTGCCGACTACAGGCATAGTTTTCGCCTACCTGGGCTTCAGGCAGGGCCTCGAGTATGGCGGTGAGGCTAAGAACCCTCAGAGGGACGTACCGCTCGGCACCGTCATCGGCTTCCTCATAGTGATGGCGATATATGTGTTGCTTCAGACGGCCTTCATAGGCGGCGTGGACTGGTCAAAGCTCATGCTTAACGTCTCGACGGGCAGCTCCTGGAAGCTCGTGCCGCTCAAGCCCGGCCAGTGGGGCAACCTGACCAGCGCCCTTGTCAACACCTCTGGGTACCCGTCTCTCAGCCATGGACCCTTCTACGAGATCCTGAGGATGTCAGCAATACCGATACTTGTCGGCTGGGGCATCTTCCTGTTGATTGACGCTATAGTCTCGCCCAGCGGCACGGGCTGGATCTACGAGGGCACAGCCACCAGGACATTCTACGGCATGGCCGCTGACGGGCACCTGCCAGACTGGTTCCTGTGGCTTAACAGGTACAAGATACCGTGGGTCTCGCTCTTAGCCTCGCTGGTAGTAGGGGCGCTGTTCCTGATACCATACCCTGCCTGGGTCTTCATAGCCTCCTTCATATCGTCAACGACCGTGTACACTTACATGATAGGAGGCCCCGCAGTACTTGTCCTCAGGAGGACGGCCCCGCAGGCGCCGAGGCCCTTCAGGCTGCCGGCCGCCTGGGTCATAGGGGCCCTGGCCTTCATAGCCGCGTTCCTCATAGTCTACTGGAGCACGTTCGCCGTGCTCTGGGGCGTCGTGGCGCTGATACTCGCCGGCCTACCGCTGTTCTTCATGTACACGTTGCCCAGCAGGTACGGCCTCAAGAGGTCTGTAGGGGCAGCGATGGGGATAGCGTACTGGGTCGTCCTTGGGATCACGACATATGTGTTCCTCTACCAGGACGTGGTCCAGGCCGCGTCTACTATGATCAGTAACAACGTCCCAATCCACCAGGTGTTGATGGCCACCGTGCCCTACTTCATATACTGGCTGGTCATAAACATGGCCGTCACCATAGCCGCGGTCTACGTGGCCTCAACGATGCTCCCTGAGGAGGGCAAACAGCACATAAGGGCTGGCTGGTGGATAGTGATAACCACGTTCGCCGGCCTCGTCCTGTCGTTCCTCGGCCCCTTCGGCCCCTACTCCTCAGCCGGCTACGCGATAATACCGTTCCCGTGGGACACAGTGGCGGCAGCGGTTGTAGCCCTTGGACTGTTCTTCTGGGCAGCGTACTCAGGGATATACACCAAGGACCTCGAGATAGTCCTGAGGGACATGGGCGTAATCAAGTAAGCGATATTCGTAAACGTTCCTCAGTCAATTTTTTCTTAACAGTTTAGGCCCTGCAGACCTGGTCTCAGCAGGGCGTCCAGAAGACCCTTTAAAGGCGACCCATGTAACAGGCCTTGAGGGGAAAAGCTATGGCCGTCAGGCTGTACTTCCATCAGAGCTGCGCCACGAGCCGAGAGGTCATATTGGGAGTGAGCAGGCGAGGCCTCCTTGAGAGGGTTGAGCTAATGCCCCTCGACAGCGGCATCGAATCGCTTAAGGCTGGCGCGTGGAGCGTCCCATGGATCGTCATTGACGGGAGGCCTGTTGCCACCGACCCTGTCACAGCTGACGAGGCGGCCGAGATCATTAGCGGGGGAAAGATTGACGTAGGGGACCCCCTTGACGCCTTCATGAACGCTGTCCTCCACAGCTCGCTCGCGACCGCGTTAACGCTGCTTCACGGCAGCGTCGCAGCCGTAGCAGACCCCTCGCTGGCCTCGGCGGCCGCCAGGTCCCCCCTCACGGGCGTCGACCCTGAGGCCCTCGCCGCCCGCGTGAGGGCGGAGGGGGACAGGCTCTTCCTCGAGTGGAGGGACAAGCTGAGGAGGGCCGCCGCAGTGAGCTACGTCAGGGAGCTGTACTGGGCCTCGGGAGGGGCCATCACCGCTGAAGAGCTAGCAGCCCACGCGACCCAGGCCTCCGTGGGGGCCTGGCTGATAGCCAAGGGGAGCCTCGGCAGGGCCGCGCTTCCGCCGAGGCCCAAGGGGGTCGCCCGCGAGGACGCCGAGTGGATAGCCTCCTTCGTCAGGAGGGCCGCGAGGGGGCTCCTCGAGAAGGTGAGGGAGGAACAGGAGTCCATATACTCAGACAGCGAGTACCTGGGGCTGCTGAGGGCCCGCGGCATCAATATACCTCCCTGAACTCGAGGCCCTCCCTCCTCAGGGCCTCTATAGCCTCAGGCACGGCGTCGGGGTCTGGGGCCTCCACCAGTACCTCCACCATGGCCCAGCCCGGCATGATAGAGGGGGCAAACCTGTCGTGCCTTATGTCAACCACGTTGAACCTGGCCTCCGCAAGCCTCCTCAGGACCCTGTCAAGCCACCCAGGCTGGTCCGGGACGGCCCCAACGAGCTTGACTAGCCTCCTCGCGCTGTAGAGCTCGTAGTTTATGATGTTAGCTATCCTGGTCAGGTCAACGTTGCCCCCGCTTATTATGGCTACGGCCTTCAGGCCCTTCACGTTAACCTTGCCCTCAAGCATGGCCGCCAGCGAGGCCGCCCCTGCGCCCTCGGCAAGGGTCTTGGCCCTCTCGAGCAGCAGGAACATGGCCTTGGCCACCTCCCTGTCGTTAACTGTGACCAGGTCGTCCACCAGCTCCTCTATGACCTGCCTTGTAAGGGTCCCCACGACCTTGACCAGCAGGCCGTCCATGAGGCCTGAAGAGTATGACTCGGGCCCCAGCTCCCTGCCCTCCTTTATCAGGGCCCTGTACTTGGGCATATAGGACGGCTCGACCCCTATGACCTTGACCCTCTGGCCGTACCTCTTCTTCAGCACTGCCGAGATGCCTGATATCAGCCCTCCTCCCCCAACTGGGACCACGACAACGTCAGGCGGGCCGCCCAGCTGCCCTATGAGCTCCAGGGCTATGGTCCCCTGGCCGGCCATCACATCGACGTCGTCAAACGGGTGTATGAAGGTCACGCCCGTCTCCCGCTCTATCTCGTGAGCCCTCCTTATGGACTCGTCCACGAGGGACCCGTAGAGGATCACCTCAGCCCCGTATGACTTGGTGGCCAGGATCTTGGAGAGGGGCGCGGTGGTCGGCATAACTATCGTCGCCTTCACGCCCAGCAGCTTCGCCGCGTACGCTACCCCCTGGGCGTGGTTGCCTGCGCTCGCGGCCACGACGCCCCTCCTGGCGGCCTCGCCGAGCCTCCATATCTTGTAGTAGGCGCCCCTTACCTTGAACGATCCCGTCTTCTGCAGGTTCTCAAGCTTCAGGTAGACCTCCCCTCCTGTCATTGTCGAGAAGGTGTAGCTGAGGTCCAGCGGGGTCTCCTTCGCCACGCCCCTCAGGACCTCCATGGCCCTGAGGGCGCCCTCGTATATCTCGTCCACAAGCCTTGACATTTATAATTCCTAAGGAGACCAAAGGAGGTCATGCATTAAAAGCGTTAGGCCAGGCTGAGGGAGACGAAGACGAGGGAGCGGAACTCCCTGAGGAGCTTAACGAACTCGTCCACAGAGAGCTCCGTTATGCCCTCAGAGGAGTAGTCGCCCCTCACCATCAGCTCGGCCAGCCTCCTCTGCCACCTGTCGCCCATCACCAAGTACCTGGCCGCCCCGTCCTCCTCCTTTACGTAGCTGAGGAGGAGGGGGACTCTCATGAAGGGCCTGAAGTAGGGCGGGACCACCCTGAGGAGCCTCTCGACCTCCTCGGGGTCCATCTCGTGAACGGTGCCGTCGGCCAGGCTTACTGACCTCCTGACCTTAAGCTCCTCCAGGGTCACCTGCTCTGCGGGCCAGTGGGCCTGAAGCCTCCTTACCTCCTCCCTCCACCTGCTCCTGACCCTCTCGGCAAGGTTGCTGGCCTCGCCGCTCATCAAGAGCGCCTCCTGTACCTGGCGTAGATCATGGCGTGGTCCCTGTCGAAGGGGTCGAGGTGCACCACGTCAATTACCTCGAAGCCTCCCTGGGCGAGCCTCTTCATCTCCCTGAGGTAGATGTCGCTTGGCTCCCTAGTCACGTCGATGCTCCTGGCCTTGATGGCAAGGAGCAGGTAGCCGCCGTCCTCCAGGAACAGCCTGGCGTTCCTGTTAACTATGTCGGCCTGCTCAGGCTGGGCCACGTCGGCGTAAAGGCCGTTCACCATCCCTACCATGAGCCTGTACCTCTCAGGCGTCCTGGCGTCGGCGAGTATGGGCAATATGTTCCTCCTGTCCGCCACGACCTGCATGAGGTCCCTTATGACCCTCGGCGAGAACTCCACGCCGTATATCAGGCCCTTGGAGCCTATTATGTCACTTATGTGGCTGGCGGTCGTGCCGCTCGCTATGCCCAAGTACAGTATCCTGTCGCCCTCCTTGACCGGCAGCTCCTCGAGGCCCTTCAGCAGGGCGGCCGCCAGCTTGCTCCTGTAGGCGTTCCACTCCCTGTACTCGACCCCCTCGTAGTTGAAGAGCCTCTCCCCGTAGACCCTCTGGCCGGGGACCAGGTTCTTGGTCGCCAGCCTCAGGCTGCCGTCATCCAGCTCAGCTACGTAGACCCCCTTCCACTTCTCGTGCTCGTAGACCCTCACCTTACATCACCCCCTGCCTCCCTCACCTCTGCCACCCTCCCTCTGGCCGCCCCTGCCCTCCCTCCTCTTGGGCGGCCTCCCGGGCCTCGCAGGCCTAGCGGGCGGCCTGGCCTTCTCCTCCCTCCTCTTGGGCGGGGCAGCGTAGACCTTCTTTATCTCAGCTATCCTCTGCTGCAACTCCTCCCTCAGCCTGTCACCTATGAACCTCCCGCTGAACGCGTCAACCTTGGCAGCTATAGCGAGCTTAGACGCAAGGGCTCTCGCTATCTTGCCCCTCTGCCACCTCGGGGCCCTGAATATGTCAGGGTACTGGAATATTACTCCGTGCTTGGGCGGCCTGCCGCCTGTCCTCAGGGCCCTGAAGAGGGCCTTCTCGGCCCCAAGAACCTGTATTGTGCTGGCAGGCATCGTGGCCAGCTCCTCAAGGCTGCCGGCCAGGCTTATGAGCCTCGCGGCCAGCAGGGGCCCTACGAGCTCTGTCACGTTAGGCGCCACCTCCTTGGCGACCCTACCTATGTAGCCCTCCAGCTGAGACCTGAGGTCATAGAGCTGAAGGGATATGCTGGCGAAGGTCCTCACGGCCTCAGCGTCGTGCTCTGATATGTCTGCCCCGACGCTCTTGCTGGCCGCGTCAACTATCCTCTTGGCGAGCCCCTCGGGGACCCCGATGGACTTAAGCCTCTCAAGGTCCATCTCGTCCCTTGTGCCCACCTGCGACACTATGGTGACGAAGAGCCTGTGATCATCCACCAGGTCGTTCAGCTCGGGGAAGTGGACGCTGTACCACTCGCGTAGCCTGTTGACGAACAGGTTCAGGGTCTTATCAATGTCGTCAACGGTCCTAATGGAGTGGGCCAGGAGGAGGTCGCGCTTCTTGGCGGCCCCCATGAGGCCCCTCCTCGTGAACTCGTAGGCGACCTCAAACTCAAGGGAGGGGGCCTCGCTGGCGTCCTTAGCTAGCTCAGCCCTCACGAGCTCCTGGGCAAGCCTTGACCTGAGGGAGACGGCGACAGCGTTCCCCTCATCAACGACGGCCCTCAGCCCCATCTGGCCCAGGTACTTGGCCTCGACGTCGTCCTCCACGACCACGAGCTCCGGCTTCATGACCTTCAACTTCTCCGCGAGCCTAGCGAAGGACTGGAGGAGCTCACCCCTGTAGGCCTTCATCGCCTCCTCCACCATCTCGTTCTTGGACTTAGGCATGGGCTCAAAGGCCAGCTCCTTCCCGCTCTCATCCACCGCGTAGGAGCCCGCCAGGGTGTCAACCACGTATACCTTCAAGGGCCCTCTTCCCAGGCCCTTTAGGTGCCTAGGTAGGAATAAAGCTTTGCCAGTCGGCCGCGCAGAGGCCAGCAGGGTTTTTAAGGGAGCCCAGCAGCAGAGGACCTGATGAGCCATGCCCACGCACGGATCAATGACAAAGGCCGGGAAGGTTAGGAAGGCCACGCCCAGGATAGAGCCCAAGCACAAGAAGAACCTGCCCCCTAGGCTCAGGAACAAGGTTGAGTTCGTGAGGAGGGTCCTCAAGGCGGCGCAGCAGGCCAAGGCTGCTGCCTGATAACATCTCCTTTTTACCCCAGGGCCTCAGTAGCTAAGAGGGGCTTAGTTGGAGGAGTACTTCGGCTACGCAGACCTCGTAGCGAGGAAGCTGGCCGAGGCCGGGGTGAGGCCAGGCGACCTTATAGAGGTCGCCAGAGAGGATGGGGCTACCTTCAGAGGTATGTTAATGCCCAAGGACGAGTTCTCGGCCCCAGGAATTGTCGTTATAAAGCTTGACAATGGCTACAACGTCGGCGTTCGCCTGGGCCCAAAGGCCACCGTAAGGCTCCTGTCAAGGGGGGAGCTGACATCTCATCCGGGCGAGCCCGTGAGCCTCTCTGAGACCGAGGTCAGGCCGCCCCAGAGGAAGGTCATGATACTCGGCACAGGGGGCACCATAGCTAGCAGGGTTGACTACGAGACCGGCGCCGTGCACCCCTACATGGACGCCAAGGAGCTGGCAGCGTCTGTGCCCGAGATGTTCAGGTACGCCTCCGTCGACGTCCAGCAGGTCATGGCGATCTTCAGCGAGGACATGACGCCCAAG
The DNA here is from genome assembly GCA_000495735.1 of uncultured Acidilobus sp. JCHS. NCBI lineage: Archaea > Thermoproteati > Thermoproteota > Thermoprotei > Acidilobales > Acidilobaceae > Acidilobus > uncultured Acidilobus sp. JCHS. Next base: position 136,883 of record AYMD01000002.1, read on the forward strand.
ACATGGGAGACCGTAGCTGACGAGGTTGCTAAGAGGCTTGAGGCCGGCTACGAAGGGGTTGTCGTGGCCCACGGCACCGACACCATGGCGTACACGGCAGCGGCCCTCTCGTTCGTCTTCCACAGGGGCCTCCCTGGGCCAGTTGCCCTCGTGGGGGCCCAGAGGAGCAGCGACAGGCCCAGCAGCGACGCGGCCTTCAACCTGACAGCTGCCGTGCTCGTGGCCTCAGAGGCCCCCTTCGGCGAGGTCACGGTGGTAATGCATGGCGAGACAGGCGACACGTACGCCCTGGCCCACAGGGGCACCAAGGTGAGGAAGATGCACAGCAGCAGGAGGGACGCGTTTCAGAGCATTAACGACGTTCCCTTAGCTAAGGTATGGCCTTACGAGAGGAAGATCGAGATGCTGAGGGACGACTTCAAGGGGAGGTCGAAGGACCTGGAGCCCGAGAACGGCTTCAACGAGAGGGTGGCGCTGATTAAGTTTTACCCAGGCATGACGTCAGAGGTCATAGACCTCCTCGTCGACAGGGGCTACCACGGGATCGTCATAGAGGGCACAGGCTTCGGGCACGTGGCGAACAGGCTTATACCATCCCTTCAGAGGGCCGTGGAGTCAGGGGTACCAGTCGTGATAACTACCCAGACTCTCTTCGGCCGCGTCAACCTTAACGTCTACAGCACCGGCAGGAGGATGCTCCAGGCCGGCTTCATACCGGCTGAGGACATGCTGCCCGAGACTGCCTTTGTCAAGCTCTCGTGGGTTCTCGCCAGGACGAGGGACATGGATGAGGTGAGGAGGCTGATGCTCACGAACCTGACTGGCGAGATAAACCCCAGGCACGAGCTCAAGCTCTTCCCAAGGTGGTATCATGACAGGCTCTGAGGTGAAGGTTGACTACCAGGCCCTGGGCCTCAAGGTAGGCCTCGAGATACACCAGCAGCTTGACACGAGCCACAAGCTTTTCTGTAGCTGCCCGACTGACCTCACCGAGGCCGAGAAGGGGGACGAGTTCCCCAGGTGGCTCAGGCCCACAAGGAGCGAGACGGGCGAGGTTGACGTAGCTGCCCTCTTCGAGTACAGGAAGGGGAGGAAGTACAGCTACCAAGCCCCCTCAGGCCACTACTGCCTCGTCGAGGCCGACGAGGAGCCCCCGCACCCGATCAACAGGGAGGCCATAGTGATAGCTCTCGCGGTCGCCAAGGCCCTGGGGTCGACGATAGTTGACGAGGTTCACGTGATGAGGAAGATAGTGATAGACGGCAGCAACACGAGCGGCTTCCAGAGGACAGCCATAGTGGCGCTGGGGGGAAGGATAACGGTCAACGGCAAGGACTACGGCATCCAGACTATAGTGGTCGAGGAGGACGCGGCCAGGAAGGTCGGGGAGAGGGGGCAGGTAGTTGACTACAGGCTCGACAGGCTCGGGGTGCCGCTCATAGAGATAGCCACGGCGCCGGATATGCACACCCCCCAGGAGGCCAGGGACGTGGCCCTGGCCATAGGCATGCTGCTCAGGATGACGGGGGCCGTCAAGAGGGGGCTCGGCACCATAAGGCAGGACCTGAACGTGAGCATAGTCGGCGGGGCCAAGACCGAGATAAAGGGGGTGCAGGAGCTTGACCTCATAGACAGGATAGTGGAGTACGAGGTCATGAGGCAGGTCAACCTGCTCAGGATAAGGGACGAGATGAGGGCCCGCGGCATAACCGAGCGGGACCTTGACCAGGAGCCTGTTGACGTGACCGACCTGTTCAGGGGCACCAAGAGCAAGGTGATAGCCAGGGCGCTTGAGTCGGGGGGCAAGGTCCTCGCGGTCAGGCTGCCCCGCATGAAGGGGCTCCTCGGCACCTACGTGCAGCCGGGCAGGAGGTTCGGGACCGAGATAGCTGACTACGTGAGGTTCTGGAGCGACGTGCAGGGTCTCTTCCACAGCGATGAGCTGCCGGCCTACGGCATAACGGCCGAGGAGGTTCAGGCCGTCTATAGGGCCCTCGGGGCAGACCCAGCCCAGGACGCCTTCGCCATGGTGGCCGAGAGGCCCGAGAGGGCCCTGAAGGCCATCCCGGTTATACTTGAGAGAGTCAGGCAGGCGCTTCAAGGAGTCCCTGAGGAGACAAGGGCCGCCAACGAGGACGGGACGACCCGTTACATGAGGCCTAGGCCCGGCAGGGAGAGGATGTACCCTGAGACCGACATACCTCACCTCCTCGTGACCCCTGACATGCTTGCAGAGGCCGAGAAGCTGGTGCCGGAGCCGGCCGAGGTCAAGGTCAGGAGGTTCGTGGAGAGGTACGGCATGAGCAGGGAGCTCGCGGAGAAGGCCGTGGCTGACCCGAGGCTCCCGCTCATAGAGGAGCTCATAGGAAGGTACGGGGCCTCGCTGTCCCCCACGCTTATAGCGTCGCTTATCGTGGTCACGATGAAGGGGCTGAAGAGCAAGGGCGTCAACGTGGACTCCATTAGCGAGGACAGGTTAGAGGGCCTAGTGAGGCTCCTTGCTAAGGGCAGTGTGGCCAAGGAGGCCGCCGAGGCAATACTGGCCAAGATGGCCGAGGACCCGAGGCTTGGCCCCGAGGAGGCGGCCAAGGCGCTGGGCTTGACGAGGCTGGGCGAGGAGGAGGTGAGGAGAGTCATAGATGAGGTGGTTAAGGAGAACCTTGGGCTGGTGAGGCAGAAGGGGGAGGCCTCCTTCGGTCCCCTCATGGGCAGGGCCATGGAGAGGCTTAGGGGCAAGGCTGACGGGAAGCTGGTAGCTGAGCTGCTGAGGTCCAGGATCAAGGAGGTCCTCTCTGGCAGCTAGTGTAGAGCGTGAGCAGGTACGTCAGCAGTTCATGCGCCCTCCCGCCTAGGGCCCCCAGGAGGTATCCGTCGGGGGCCAGGGACAGCGCGTTGACCTTGTTTCCGCCTTCGCCGATCACGACCAGCAGGGGGCGCCCCTCCGTCGAAGTTGTAAACTCCCCGGTTAACACTGACGAGTTCAGCGCGAGGGCGACAGGGTCAGAGACGTCAACGGCTACCGCGACTCCCTCGAGGCTCACGAAGGGACCCCCAAGGGACCTGAACGAGGGCTCCCTGGCCCCAGCCCTGCACGCGTCGACCCACTCCGGCGCGGCTATAACGTAGTGCCTGAACGGGGGCCTCTCGTCAAGAATGAGGGACCCCACTCCGATGGCCAGCCGCAGGGCGCCCTGGCTCGTCCTGACGGTAACTATAGACGGTGACGTCACGAAGAGCCCGCCGGAGCCCAGCGCGAGCGAGGCGAGCTCCCTCAGCTCCCTGTCCCCGAGCCTGAGAACGTCAGCCACCTCAACCAGGTACTGACCTGGGTCAACCCTCGGCAACTTCTCACCTCAGGGCGTTGTGGGGA
>AYMD01000002.1:140466-193031 GCA_000495735.1 uncultured Acidilobus sp. JCHS
CTGTTCCTCGTGCACTCGCTGGTTGAGAGCCTGGCGAAGGAGATGTTCAGGGGGTTCTCCTCAGTTGTGGTGGAGGCGTACCTGCCGGACGCCCTTCTCGTATACCCAGAGCCCTCAGACGAGGAAGTGCCGCAGGGGTTCTCGGAGCCCGACGGCGCTGAGGCGGAGGCTGAGGAGAAGAGGCTGAGGGTCATGCTTGACGAGCGGCACTACGCGAGCCTGACGAGGGTCGTGAGCAGGGGGGAGGGCGAGAAGGGCGTCATCGAGAGCGAGGGCGAGCTGAGGGCGCTTTATGACGTTGCCAAGGCCATAGCGCTCTCAAACATAGATGACGAGGCCCTGGCAGCCTACGCCGCCTACAAAGCCCTCGTCAAGATGATCAGGACGCACAGGCTTGCGGTGCCGGAGAGGCTCAGGGACCTGTTGCCCTTCGAGGACAGGGACCTCAGGAGGAGGGTAAGGGAGCAGGTGGCCGAGGAGGGCCTGACCTACTGAGGCCCTCACTCGCGAGGGCTTGATGTCTCCACCATTATGGGCCTCCCAAGCGGGACCTCCCCGTTCAACAGCTTCTGCAGGAACCTCCTGGTAGACTCGGCCACCTCAGGGCTCGCAGCGTAAACCCTGGCGTCAAGGAAGGCCGCCTCCAGGGCGTCACTTGAGGGCCTCAGCGTGCCCCTGCAGTCCCCCATCAGTACGGTGATCAATATATAGTGGTACTTGACGGTCCCGGCCTCGTCCCTTGATATTATCTGGTCCACGTTAACGACGCCCAGGGGCCTGCAGAGGAGGCCCGTCTCCTCCTCGAGCTCCCTCTCAGCCGCCTCGAGGACCCCCTCGCCGAGCTCCACCTTGCCCCCTGGAAGGGCCCACCTGCCTGCCTCAGGCGGCGCGGCCCTCCTGACCATGAGTACCTCCTGTCCCCTCAGGACCAGGGATCCGACGCCCACCACAGGCTGGGAAGGATATAGGCCCCTCAAGGCTACCCGTCAGCGCGAGCGGCTGGGCCGGGTAAAACGCTAAGAGGTTCTGTGTATACAAATGAAAACGTGGAATAGTTGTAGAATATCATAGTATTCACAGATATTTTTAAACCAAAGCTTTTTAAAACAGCGGCCTACTATGGCATGGTACTCGCCCCTCATACATGCCCTTACCCAGTCGCTCCCGTCAATAGTGGAGTTCATAGTAATCGTCATAATTGGCATCATGGTGGCCTACGGAGTCGCTGCCGTCCTCAGGAGGGCCCTCTTGCTGAAGTACTTTGATCAGTACCCTGAAGTGAAGGGCCTCCTGGGCCTAAGCGTAGGCGCCGTCAAGGCCTTCATCATACTGGTCACACTGGCCATAGCGTTCGCGGTCCTGAAGCTGGGACCGGCGACGGTCTACATGCAGGAGGTAGCCAACTACCCGCTGTCCCTGGCCGGCGCCATAATCCTGCTGACCCTCGGCGTGGCCCTCATTAATATACTGGTGGACTACATCCAGAGGCAGGTGGGAGGGGCCAGCAGCCCGTTCATGGCCTCCGTCTTCAACATACTTAAGTTGGCCTCTACGCCGTGATAATAAAGATAGCGGTCCAGCTCTCCATATTCTACTGGATACACTTCATCAACCTCTACCTCTTCTATGACATCATAATAGCCTTGGTGATACTGGTTGCCACCCTGACCATCACCGACACGGTAGTTGACCAGCTGCTCAAGTGTTTACCCGTGGCGGAACTTTTCCTTAACTTTTAATCTAATTCCGCCGCGGGCACCCCTCTTAAGGGGTCATACACCGTCACCCTTAACTCATTGGGGCTGGTCGAGGGAAACACCACTACCCTCCCATCCGCTTTTATCGCTCCCACCCTCGTGAGCAGCGCCCGTCATCAGGTAGGGGGCTCGTCAGTGAAAGCTTTCTCGGTAGTACCATATAAACCTAACCCGTATCGAAACGATATCTAGAAGTGATTAAAGATAACTAGTAGTTATGCAGAAGCGTTGCCGTCTCACCCTGAGCTCAAGGACGTCGCCGGCTACGGCAGGTTCCTCCTCTACCTGATATTCCTGCTCATAGCCATAGCGATAATAGTCCAGCCCTTCACCAACGTAACCAACATAATCTACGCGTTCAGCTGGGGCCTCGCGATCGCCTTCGCCCTCGCGGTCATACCGCTGGCCTACCTGCTGGTCAAGAGGATAGCGAAGGAGATTTAATAAAAAAACTTCAGTTTTTAATTTACTTTTTTGCCGTGACCTTTATGACGGCCACTATCTTGTCCTTCTCCTCCTTGAGCTCTAGGAGCTGGTTCCCAGTCCTCTTGATCCAGGCCTCTACGTCCGGCTTGAAGCCGGGGTCCGTCGCCCAGACCTCCAGCACGTCACCGTTCTTGGCGTTCCTGTAGGCCTTGACTATCTCGGTTATGGGTCCAGGACACGCGAGGCCCCTAGCGTCTATGAGTACCCTCTTCTCCTGGCTCATGATCCCACTCTCTATGTAGAGATAGGCCCGTAAGAGTACTTAAGCGTTCAACTTGGGCTGTTAGTTCTCAAAAAAGAGAACCGGCGCGAGGCAAGCATTTCTATCAGAAACCCCCTGACGGATTTTATGAAGAACTTATATGTTTGCTGGAGACTCCTCTGTATACGAGTGAGAGCTTGGCCGTAAGGCCGGACCCGTATGAGGAGGCTAAGAGGCAGCTCAGGCTGACGGTCAGCGTCCTGGGCCTCAGCGAGGATGTCTACGAGTCCCTTGTGACGCCTGAGAGGGTCATACAGGTCAAGATACCGGTCATAATGAGGGATGGAAGGGTCAAGACGTTCATAGGCTGGAGGGTCCAGCACAACAGCGCCCTAGGCCCCTACAAGGGAGGGGTCAGGTACAGCCCTGAGACCGACCTGAGCGAGGTCATGGCCCTGGCCATGTGGATGACTTGGAAGAACGCGCTCGCAGGCCTCCCCTACGGGGGCGCTAAGGGAGGGGTGAGGGTCGACCCGTTCCAGCTGAACCAGTTTGAGCTGATGCAGCTCTCCAAGAACTACTTCACTGCCATAAGTGAGTTCGTCGGCGTCGACCTAGACATACCTGCCCCCGACGTCAACACCAACCCACAGACAATGGCCTGGTTCCTTGACGCTTACCAAGTTAAGACGGGCCTGAGGGAGCTCGGAGTGGTGACTGGGAAGCCCCTGGAGCTCGGGGGGCTCCAGACAAGGGTCTACTCAACGGGCCTCGGCGTCGCTACAGTTGCCAGGGAGGCCGCCAGGAGGCTCCTGGGAGGCATAGAGGGCAAGATTGTAGCCGTTCAGGGCTTCGGGAACGTGGGCTACTACACAGCTAAGTTCCTCCACGAGATGGGGGCCAAGATCGTGGCGATATCAGACATAAAGGGCGGCATCTACAGCAGCAAGGGCTTCAACCCTGATGAGGTCAAGGACTACATAACGACCAAGGGAACGGGATTCGTAATTGACTACCCGCACTATGAAAAGAGGATAAGCAACGAGGAGCTGTTGACGAGCGACGTTGACGTGTTAGTGCCGGCCGCCGTTGAGAACGTTATAACCGAGGGGAACGCGCCCAAGGTGAAGGCTAAGCTCATAGTCGAGGGCGCCAACGGCCCGACCACAGCTGAGGCTGAGAAGGTCCTAGTCGAGAAGGGCGTCGTGATAGTTCCTGACATACTGGCCAACTCCGGAGGCGTCGTCATGTCACACATAGAGTGGGTCAACAACAGGATGGGAGGCTGGATAACTGAGGACGAGGCCAGGAACAAGCTCATGCAGAAGATGGCCGAGAGCTTTAACGCCGTGTGGGACTTCTGGGAGAAGAGGCTCGGAGGGCCCAGCGGCGCCTACAGCATGAGGGTGGCAGCCCAGGCCATTGCCGTCGACAGGGTAGTCAGGGCCATGAAGCTGAGGGGCCTGCTCTGAGCGCCTCCCTGAGGACCTCCAGGGCCGAGTCCCTCGAGGTCGCTGTCATAAGGTAGACCTTCGCTACGCCCGTGAGGTTCTTCATTTTTCTGGCCACCTCCTCGGCCCTCTCCCCTCCAACTAAGTCAACCTTGTTCACCGCCATGATCAGCGGCCTGTCGCCCATGACGCCAAGGACCCTCTTAGCCAGGCCTGCCTGGGCCTCAAGGCCCATGTAAGCTTCGTCGGTGGGGTCGACCAGGAAGATCACGGGGCCTGGGAGGTGCCGAAGGGCGGCCACGGCCCTCCTCTCCACCTCGTTCATCTCCTCAAGGGGCCTGTCGAGGAGCCCGGGCGTGTCAACCACTTGGACCCTCCTCCCCTCCACCTCAGCATGCCCAACTATGACCCTCTTGGTGGTGAAGGGGTAGGGGGCCACCTCTGGCTTGGCTGAGGAAACGGTTGACACAAACGTCGACTTGCCCGCGTTAGGGGGCCCTGACACTATCACTATGGGCTCCTCCAGGTCTATGCCGGGCAGGCCAGCTATGAACTTGGCCGCCTCCTTCAGCCTCTGCAGCGACCTGGAGCACTTCCTCAGCTGTGACATCATTCTCCCCCTCCCCTCCCTGCCAATCCTCCTGGCCTCCGCCTCGCCCTCAGCGGCCATCAGCCTGTACCTGTAGGTCTCCCACATCCTCTCGGCGAGCCTCCGGGCCTTAGCCACGCACCTGATGTCGCTCTCCAGCTGGCCTAGGTCAAAGCTTATGTTGACGAGCTCCCTGTAGAAGGGGTGGAGGTCCCTGAGGAGCCTGCCAAGCGTCATAACGGGCTCTGTCCTGTCAATTATGACGTTCCTAACCAGCTCAAGCGACCTCCTCTCCCTCTCGCGGGTGGGCACGTTATGGGGGTACCTGGACTTTATCCTCGCCAGGACCTCCTCATAAGTAGGCACGTGTATCCTTTTAGCTATGGACGCTGGGTCCAAGGCCTGCCTTCAGCTTCTCAGCCAGCATGGGAGGACTTAACCTCTTCTGCCTCAGGGCCTCAGCAACGACCACCTCATACATGTCCAGCGACCTCTGGTGCCTCTCGCGGACCTTCGCTATGCTCCTTGGCGAGGCGCCTGTGGCCCTTGAGGCTAACTCCGTCGCCCTTGACCTGCTGAGCCCCATGGCCCTCAGGGCGGCGTAGAGCGCCAGGGCCTTCCTCACCCTCTCTGTCCTGGACTTCAGGTCAGGGAACCCTGACATCATCTCAAGCAGGCCCTCAAGGCCCTCGACCTTTTCCTTCACGGGCGGCCTCAGCCTGACGGCCCTCCCGACGACCTCTATCACCCTGCCCCTCCTGACGGCCTTTGCAGCCGCCTCCTCTACGTCCTCCTCAAGGGGCCTTGAGGCTGGAGGGACTACAGGCTCGGGCCTCCTCCTGATGGGCCTCCAGGGAGGCCTTGGAAGGGCTGGCCGCTCCTCCTCAATTAGCTGCGAGATGACAGCGCCGCAGTCCTGGCACACAAGGTAGCCCGTCAGCTCGTCCCAGGCGAGCCTCGCGGAGCCGCAGACAGGGCACCTCAAGCCTCAGCCCCTGGTCAAGGGACCTGCAGGACCTCTGATAAGCAACGCCGTAATGCCCTTACCATGTCTCCCCCACACGCCCCGCCGAAACTGACCTCCTCCTCGCCCTGAAGTGCGAGGCCTTCAGCCGTAACACCGAGCCCGCCTACCTTTACCCAGGGCAGGACAAGTGCTGGGAGGTGGTGGGGCTGCCGATAAGGCTCAGGCCGCCAGAGAACGTCAGCAAGCTCACCCTCTCCGAGGCAGCCGAGGCCTTCCTCAGGGCCCTGGCAGAGTCAGGGGCCTCCCCCCTCACCGTTAAGTCGTACAGGGCCGCCGTCAGCTCCTTCGCGTCATTCGTGGGGCCCTCAACGCCAGCATCTAGGCTCACGCCCGACGACTACTACAGGTGGCTCTCAGCCGCGAGGGCCCAGGGGCCGAGGGGGCCGAGGGGCGGCAGGTGGGAGTCAACTCTTCACTACTACTCCATCTTCGTGAGGAGGTTCCTGGGCTGGCTCGGCCTCAGGGGGCCCCTGCAGGCTGAGCCCAACAGGAGGAGGGGGTTCTCAGGGGCCCTGTCATGGGATGAGGTGGAGGCCCTTCTCTCGGCCGCCAGGGACGTCTATGACGCCCTGATAGTCTCCCTCATGGCCGAGTCAGGCCTGAGGGCCAGGGAGCTCGTTAGCCTGACCTGGGCTGACGTTGACCTTACCAGGAACCAGGTCAGGGTCACCGGCAAGTACGGCAAGGAGAGGGTCGTCTTCCTGGGCCCCAACGCCAGGGCGCTGCTCCTCTCCGTCTCCGCGGGCAGGAGGCCTGAGGAGAGGGTCGTGCCCCTGAGCTACCAGGCCGTCTACAACAGGCTTAAGGCCATGGCCAGGAGGGCTGGCGTTGACCCGTCCAGGGTGAGGCCCCACGTGCTGAGGCACACCTTCGCCACCGAGGCCCTCAGGAGGGGGGTCAGCCTGGCGGCCCTCCAGAGGCTGCTGGGCCACAGCGACATAAAGGTGACGCAGCTCTACCTGCACCTGCTAGACGATGACGTCAGGAGGGAGTACGAGAGGGCCTTCCTCCAGGCCTACCCTGGCCCTACGCCGTACCAGCCGTGGCCCCAGCAACAGGCCTTCCCCGCGAGAAGTATGGTTAGGTGGCCCTAGGCCGTTGATGAGAGCCTCCTCTCCACGGCCTCTAGCCTCTCCCTCAGCGACCTTATCTCTGCCAGCCTCTGCCTAAGCGCTGTCGGCTCGCTCTCCGCCAGCCTCTCTACGTAATCCACGGCCTCCCTCAGGGCGGCCAGGGGGTCAGGCGGGGGCGGGAGTACTGACTGGGCCAGGGCCCTGCCGGCCTCGCTCAGCTCGTACCTGCCGTCGGGCCTCCTGACCACAAGGCCCTCCTCAAGCATCTCAGCCAGCATGGGGTAGACGCTGCCCGGCGACGGCCTCCAGAGGCCGCCTGTCAGCCTCTGTATCTCGTCCATTATCTCAACTCCGTTGAGGGGGCCCTTGTTAAGGAGGAGGCTGAGTATGAGGGGCCTCAGCCAGCCCCTCCTGCCCCTCATCGCGTGGACCCACGGAGGGTGGCCGCGCTCATGCCAGCCGTGCAACGCGATCCCCCTTAGACGCTTGGCGGCGAGGAAGTTAATAACGCGGCCTGTCGCCCTCCCTGAGCTGCCTGTCGAGCCTCAGCCCATTGGCTGCTGTCCTTCTGAAGCTAAGCACAGACTTGAACGTCATGGCTTTAAACTACGTTGTTATGAACGGAGAGCTATATGCGTGCCATCCACCTCTCAGGCAGGTGCTAGGCCTGCAGCTGGAGCAGGGCGCTGTCGTAAAGAGGTACAGGAAGGGCATGACGAGGGTGGCGCTGCTCTACCCCTCAACCTATGAGGTGGCCCTCTCCTCGCTAGTCTACCACAGGCTCTACTTCACGCTTAACGACATGGAGAACGTCTACGTCGAGCGGTTCTTCCTCAGGTCACCGGGCGGCCCCCCTGAGCCCCTGAGGGGGTATGAGGGTGGGGGTCCCCTCAGGTCCTTTGACTTCATAGTGGCCCCCATACATTACGAGCTTGACTACGCTAACCTGGCCAGGGCCCTCCTGGGCTCAGGGGTCCCCGTGCTCTCGCGGGAGAGGGCCTCGCCTAAGGTCATAGTTGGGGGCCCGGCCCCCACGGCGAACCCTGAGCCCATAGCTGACATGGTGGACGCCGTGGTCATGGGGGACCTTGAGGCCTCCCAGGGGTGGCTTGAGGGAGTCCTGAGCGAGGGGATGCCTATAGAACCCGCTGAGACCGTCTACGTGCCAGCTGAGGGCAAGCATGAGGTGCGGATAGGCTACAGCGCCTCCGTGCCCCGCGGGGACCTGAGGAGGATAAGGGCTCCCGAGGCCTCCTTCTCGATAGCCGTTGAAGTAGCTAGGGGGTGCCCCTTCTCCTGCGCCTTCTGCCTGGAGGGGCACATAACAAAGCCCTTCAGGACAAGGCCTGCCAGCGAGATTATTGAGGAGGCTGAGGGCCTCTACAGGCTCTACGGCCTGAGGGTGGCCCTCGTCTCCCTGACGGCCAACGCCTCGCCGTGGTTTAAGGACGTAGTTAGGGGGCTCGTGGCGAGGGGCGTCCCCTTCTCCGTGCCCTCGCTCAGGGCCGAGCTCCTTGACGAGGAGTCCATAGACCTCCTTGCCAGGGCAGGCCAGCTCACGCTCACCCTGGCCCCTGAGGCCTCTGAGAGGCTGAGGGAGGCCCTCGGGAAGCTGGCCAAGGACGAGGACTTCGTCAGGGCGGCGAGGCTGGCTGCAAGCAAGGGGATGAAGGTCAAGCTCTACGCCCTGGTCGGCGTCCCCGGCGAGACCACGGATGACCTCAGGGCATTCGCAGAGCTGACGAGGCGCATGGCGGCGAGCGGGGCAAGGCTCGAGCTCAGCGTCAACCCCCTGGTCATAAAGCCGCGGACGCCCCTGCAGTGGCTCCCCATGTTGCCCGAGGACGAGCTGAACTCAAGGATAAGGGCAGCCAGGGACCTCTACGCCTATGAGAGGTTCTCTTACTATGACCCCTTTGAGGCCCTTGTCCAGGGCTCCCTGTCGCTCGGGGACAGGGACACGCTCAAGTACATAGTGGAGGTAGCAAGGGACGGGGTGGGCAGGGGGTCGTGGAGGAGGGCCACCTCAAGGGGGCTCCTCTCGATAGCCCTGAGGCCAAGGAGGTCGCCCCTACCCTGGAGCCACGTTAAGGGGCCCTTTGACGAGAAGGTGCTGGCGGAGAGGCTGAGAGCCTACCTTGAGCGCGTCCCCGAGGCCAGGGCCCTCCTGGCACAGGCCCCGCCTGGGCAGGACGCTTAAAAGCCCGCACAAGAAGCGCAGTCAGCGGTGCGGCGGTCGTCTAGCCTGGTCTAGGACGCCGGCCCCCCAAGCCGGAGGTCCCGGGTTCAAATCCCGGCCGCCGCACCACCCCCTAAATGAAAACCCCTGTCCACGCGTGCGTCCTTACCAACGCTTTTAACCTGACGTGCTATCCGCCCTGGCGGTGAAACCTTGAGCCAATGGAGTCCCAGAGGGTCCACGTAGTTGTGGACCCCTCCAAGTGCGTGGGCTGCAACATCTGTGAGCTCTCGTGCTCCTATGAACATGAGGGCGTCTTCTCAAGGTCCCTCTCGAGGATCAACGTGATAACGTATGAGCGCCTAGGCCTTGACTACCCCGTGGTCTGCCAGCAGTGCGAGCCCGCGCCGTGCGTTGAGCTGTGCCCCACCGGGGCCCTAAGCAAGGGCAGGATGGGCGAGGTAAACCTTGACAAGGGCAAGTGCATAGGCTGCAGGGTGTGTAGCGAGGTCTGCCCCTACGGCGCTGCTAGGATGGACCCCGAGGGCAGGTACCCGCTGATCTGCGACCTATGCGGCGGCGAGCCGGCCTGCGTTATGAAGTGCCCGACCAACGCCCTCTCGCTCTCGTCGAGAGTCTCTGTCAGGCTGGAGGCCAACAACACCACGGAGAGGTTCGCCATAAGCGAGCTGAAGAGGCTCGCTGCGGGATGGGGTGTGAAAGTTGACGAGGCTTAAGGGCTACGGCGGCAGGGTCCTGAGGGTTGACCTGACCCACAGGACGTATAGGGCTGAGGAGCTCGACGAGTCGCTGGCCAGGGCTTTCCTGGGCGGCAGGGGCCTCAACGTCTACAGGCTCTACTGGGAGGTGCCGCCGGGCGTCAACCCCCTAGGCCCTGAGAACAAGCTCATGATAGCCACGGGCCCCATGGTGGGCTTCCCCCACGGCCTGGGCTCAAGGGTGAACGTGACTGCCCGCTCCCCCCTGACAGGCCTGCTAGGTGACTCGAACGCCGGGACCCACTTCTCTGAGGAGATGAAGTTCGCCGGCTACGACCAGATCGTGGTAGAGGGGAGGAGCGACAGGCCCGTCTACCTCTACGTCACGGAGTCGGGCGTTGAGTTCATGGACGCGGAGGGCCTGTGGGGCCTAAGGGTCTCAGAGGCCCACGAGGCCATAAGGAGGGAGCTCAAGGATCACAGGGTCCAGGTAGCCGTGGTCGGCCCGGCCGCCGAGAACCTCGTGAAGTTCGCCGGCGTCTTCTTCAACGTCTACAGGGCCGCGGGCAGGACCGGCATGGGCGCCGTGCTGGCCTCAAAGGGCGTCAAGGCTATAGCCGTTAGGGGCGACGGCTATGTTGAGGCTGCGAAGCCTGACAAGCTCCTTGAGGTTATGGACGAGATGCTGCGCAGGATATACGAGAACCCCCAGTACTGGCCCAGGAGGATAATGGGCACCTCAAGAATACTCATGGCAGGCAACAGGCTGGGCTTCCTGCCCGGGAGGCACTTCCAGGACCCCGTTGTTGACTACGCCTATGACGTGAGCGGCGAGAGGCTCGCGAGGGAGTACAACGTCAAGGTGAGGGCTTGCTCAGCAGGCTGCGCCCTCCCGTGCGCCAGGTTCTTCGTCGTCAAGAAGGGCCCCCTGGCCGGCCTCATGGGGGAGGGGCCTGAGTACGAGCCCCTCGGCGGCTTCACGATAAGGGTCGGCAACAGGGACCTCGACAGGGCCCTCAAGATAATACTCAAGGTGAGCGACTACGGCATGGATGCCATAACCACGAGCGAGGTCATAGCGTGGCTCATGGAGCTCAGGCAGCGCGGCGAGGTGAGCGATGAGGAGGTCGGCCTGAGGCTTGAGTGGGGGGACCCGGAGGTCATAGAGCGGCTTGTCGACATGATAGCGTACAGGAAGGGCATAGGAAACGTGTTGGCCGAGGGGGTCAAGAGGGCCTCGGAGATCCTGGGGAAGGGGCAGGACATAGCCTTCCACGTAAAGGGACTTGAGATGATCCAGGCGGACCCAAGGGCCCTGAAGGGCTACGGCCTCGGCTTCGCGGTGGCCAGCAGGGGAGCTGACCACCTGAGGTCCGAGCCTTTCGTAGAGGTCGAGGACGACCCCGAGCTGGGCAGGAGGATGTTCGGGGAGCCCGAGGCGGCCATGAGGCTGGGGGTCAGGGGCAAGGGGAAGCTCGTGGCGTTCTTCGAGGACCTCAACGCGGTAGTTGACTCCATGGAGGTCTGTAAGAACACAGCTGAGAACATGCTGGTCCTTGACTTTGACACGGCCGCCAGGGCCTACTCAGCCATAACTGGCTTCGATGTGACCCCCTCGGAGATGAGGCTGACGGGCGAGAGGATAGTGAACATTGAAAGGGCTTACCTGGTCAGGGAGGGGGTCAGGAGGGAGCACGACAGGCTGCCCAGGAGGTTCCTTGAGGAGCCGCTCAGGGACGGTCCCGCTAAGGGCCACGTGCACGAGCTCGAGACCATGCTTGACGAATACTACTCCGTGAGGGGGTGGAGCCGTGACGGTGTGCCCACTAAGTCAAAGCTGGCCTCCCTGGGACTTCATGAGGTCGTCCAGGACCTGGAGCTCAGGAGGCTCAGGCTGGCAGGTTGTCCAGGGGACCTCTAAGGATAGAGGGGGGCTGGGGCAGGCGCTCTTAACATAGATCCAGGGCCTCCTAGGAGTGCCCTGTAGAAGTCAAGGCTGAGGGCCGTCAGTGAGGCGCTAGGGCTTTCAAGGGCCTTTAGGGCTGAGGCCTTTTCACGTCAGTGAGGGCTTCCCTTTCTGTGACAAGCCTAGGGACTTGGTAACGCGCGTCGCAGGCCGCAGCCCTCTTTTAAACCCCTCTGACGCAGGGGGCCTGGGATGCCTGTGGCCTCGCCCAGGCCCCTCTACGCCCATGGAGCTGGCAGCGCGGCCCAGACGGCGTCAAGCGCGCAGAGGGGAGGCAGGGCCAGGCTTTACGCCGTGATGGGGGCAGTAGTCATAGTCGTAGTCCTTCTGGCCGCGCTTTATGCCAGCGGGGCCCTCCGCCCTCAGGCGCCAGTACACTACCTGGGCTCGCCCTCAGGCTATGAGGCGTTTGTGCCAAACGGTCAAACAGTAAACTATAATGGACAGACAGACCCTGTAGGTGATTTAATATTAAATAATGGGACTACAGTACATAACGTAATATGGAATGGACAATATGCAAGTACAATAATTAATAATCATAATCAAATAGTTCAATTGAATAACCAATTTGTTGGACAAACCGATCCAATAAATCATCAACCATATGTACCCTTACAGGACTTCTATGTAATTAAAGGCCAGGTGCCGGTTGAACAGGCAACAGTAAATGGACAAACATATTATATAATAGATGCTAATAAAATAAACCCAGCGGACATTGCGGGGTTCTACACATATGATAAATGGGTATCTAACTTCGTAGCGGCAATGAACACGCCAGGAACAATACCTGCGGGATTACCTGGAAACTCTCCAGTATTTCAATGGACGAACACAACAGGAACAGTAGCATATCAAACAATGACATATGGAGGATATGGAGCTGGACCTGGGGGATATGTATTAGTGCTGCCTAACAAAACTATAATTCCATATGGAATACCTTTTAGTCCTGCTGGTTCAGCCATTCCCTTCGATTCACCACAACAGACCTATAATCTTTCTAGCTAATTTTTTAGTAATTTTTAAGATACATTCACAACATAAGGCACACCATATGTTACTATTATCCAATTTAAGTACATAAATCCTGATCCTCCTCCAGATCCTGTCGAGACGAACAAATAAGGTATCCCTATATAATTATTAATGCTATCTGCTAAATATTTTACTCTAAATCTCTCTCCAATATTACTATATTCTTCAGCATAACCGAAAGTTCCATTTATAAAATTGTTATCTATGTCATTAGAAGAAAAATACTGATAGTTTTTCAAAGCTTTCTGGCAATTATTATTTGGTTGATTAAACGCCGTATTATATGCATTTATGTATGATTGTACGAATAAAGTTCCACATTCTCCTGTAGGAGGACAAAAGAGATATGCAGGTGGCATTGACGGTATTGCATTTTCACTTCCTCCATTCCAACTATATGATCCTAAAGCAAGAGAATAATTGTATATGTTTCCATTCATTAAGAAGAATATATTCATATTATTATTTTCATTATTATTTTCTGGCTGGAACCAATTATATAGCCAAAACACTCCATATTGAGAATAAGCAGGATAATTTTGTTGACCTGGCGGCATAAAAGCGAAACGATGCGATCCTCCATTATATCTCAGGGTAGCCCTGGGCGAGGCAGGCGTTACCTACCTCTACGTTGACGTCAGGCTGAGCCTCTACGCGGGCTACAGGGACATAGCTGAGGTCTTCGCCAGGTCCCTCGAGGACCTCCTCAGGAGGGAGGCCTCGCTTGCCGACAGGCTGAGGGAGGCCCTCAGGGGCCTGGGCGGCCTAGAGGTCTCCCTGGGCCCGCCAGGCGTCGGGGTGACCTTCAGGGGGAGGGGCGGTTTCGCTGCTAGTGATTGATAGTTAAGTTTATAAGCTCTGGTTTTGTTTAATATTATTGGTGTCAACAACGGAGAGGCTGCTGAGGCCTAAGGAGGTCTGCCAGAGGCTCGGCATCAGCTACCCAACCCTGGCCAGGTGGGTCAGGGAGGGCAAGATCAGGGCGATTAGGACGGCCGGCGGCAAGTATAGGATACCTGAGAGCGAGGTCAGGAGGATAGCCGAGGGCCTGCCGATTAGCAAGGAGGTCAGGGCGGTCATATACGCGCGGGTGAGCTCCCCAGGCCAGAAGGGCGACCTGGAGGGTCAGGTCCAGTACCTAAAGCAGTACTGCTCCTCCAGGGGCTACAAAGTCATTGACGTGCTGAGCGATATTGCGAGCGGGCTGAGGGCTGATAGGCGAGGCTTACTGAAGCTCCTCGACTACGTCGTCAACAGGCAGGTTGACGTGATCGTGGTGGCGTACAGGGATAGACTGACTAGGTTCGGCCTCGAGTACCTTGAGTACTTCTTCAGGCAGTACGGGGTCAGGGTTGAGGCCGCCTTGGGGGAGGAGCCCAAGGAATCCCGCCAGGAGCTCGTTGAGGACCTGGTGGAGGTCGTGACCTCCTTCGCTGTGAAGCTCTATGGAGTAAGGAGCCGTAGGAAGAGGACGCTGGTCGAGGGGTTTAAGAGGCTCCTGGAAGAGGTCGAGAGGGGTGGTTGAGGCCGTTAGGACTGTTGTCGTCAGGTCTGCGACATTACCTAGGAGGACCTTCAGGATCTTCGTGGAGCTCGAGGGCATGTACAGGAACATGGTCGAGCAGCTGGTCCTATACGCTGTAAATAACGGCATAACTAAGTTCACCAGGCTTAAGGCTGAGAGGTACCGCGAGGTAAGGTCACTCTACCCTCAGCTGTCATCTCACTACGCCTACACCGCCTGCCAGGACGCCGCAGAGAGGGCCCACTCGTTCCTCAGGCTAAGGAAGATGGGTAGGGCGAGGAAGGCTTACCCTGAGGTCAGGGGCGTCAGCATATGGCTCGACGACCACCTGTGGAGGGCCGAGGGGCTGACCTCGATAAGCATGGCAACCCACAGGGGCAGGGTCAGGGTATCCGTTGAGCTTAACAAGCACTTCCTGAGGTACGTTAACAGGGGCTGGAGGCTGGCATCAGAGGCTAAGGTCAAGCTTGACCGCAGAAATAGGAGGCTGATACTCTACCTAACGTTTAAGAAGGAGGTCAGCGAGCACAGGCCGAAGGGTTATATCACGGTTGACGTTAACGAAAACGCTGAGGCCGTCCTCATAGACGGGATTGTCTACCTCCTTGAGACTGACCTGAGTAGGATAACTCTGGGCTACTACTACAGGAAAAAGAGGGTCCAGGAGAGGTACGACAGGGTCTACGGCCCAGGCAGCAGGCCTGAGAGGAAGATATTCAAGAGCCTAAGGGGCAATGAGAGGGCTTTGAAGAGGGAGATAAGGCAGAAGCTCGCTGCCCTGATCGTAAGGGAGGCTGCAAGAAGGCAGGCCGCCATAGTCCTCGAGAGGTTAGGGAAGGAGCCAGCCAAGGGCATGATAGAGCGCATCAAGGACCCCCAGCTCAGGCACAGGGTATATCAGGCGGCCTTCAAAGGAATGCAGAGGGCCATTGAGGAGAAGGCGAGGGAGTACGGTGTGCCGGTGGTCTACGTTGACCCCAGGAACACGTCCAGGGTATGTCCTATACATGGGGCTGAGATAGTCTACGGCAAGGACAGGCACGGCACCTGCTCAAGGGGAGGCGAGACTTGGCACAGGGACGTAGCTGCCTGCTACAACCTCCTTCTGAGGGCCCTGGGCGGCGATGGGGGCTATGCCCCAAGCCGCGTGAGGGCCTTCGTTGCCGTAGATGGGGGCCCCGTGCCGTTGGGCCCGACGGCCGCCCATGAGCCCATAAGGATCTCTAGGTCCTTATGGGCGAGGTGGAGGTCCCTAGGTGCAATAAATAAACATGAACAAATAAGAATAAATACCTAGGGACAAACGGGCTCAGGCTCACCCCTCTCTCGGCGGCCCTCTTCGTGGCAGCCGGCGTGGTCAACTTCGCGCTGGGGAGGACCACCATGTACGCCGCTACGTCTGCGCTCACGGCCAGCGGGGCGAGCGTGATGACGGCCTCTAGCGCCGTCTTCTCGGTGGCCATAGGGGCGGCCATGGGGGAGGCAGTTACATGGAACGTGGCCCTCGGCGTCACGGCGATCGTGGTAGCCGTCTACCTGGCCTCAGGCTGGTCAGCCGGGTCTGGCCTCACCGCCCGCGGCCTAGGGCTGGGCCTGGCGACAGGCCTCGCCATAGCGACCTCGGTAGCGATAATAAAGCTCGGCGATCTGGAGGGCGGGAGCCCAGGCCTCGGCGTCATCATAGCCTACCTCTCAGGCGTCATGGCCCTCTCTCCAAGGCTTAGGGAGGCCGTCAGGGTCCTGACGTCGAGAAGCAGGCCAGTCATAACCATGGGGGTTTCGGCCGCCGCGGGCCAGTTGATGAGGTACCTGGCGCTCACCGCACTGGGCGTAGAGGTTGTAACCCCGCTTCAGAACATCAGGCCAATAGCGGCGACCTTCCTGCTCTTCTGGCTGGGGAGCGGGTCAAAGAGGCCAGCCGCGAGGCACTGGGCCGCCGCGGCTGCGGCCTTTGTCGGAGTGGCGCTGGTATCAGGCCTAATACGCTGACCTAGGGCTCGGCGGCCTCGGTCACTGGCTTTGGGCCTGCCTTCTGTTATTTCTCGAGACCTCTATTACGTAGTCCCTGAACATGGACCTCATAGCCTGCAGGTCTATGACGGGCGTCCCGTCCTCCCTGGCTATAACGTTCTTGGCGGGCGGCATCGACTCATAGAACGTGTTCACCTTGCTCACGTTGTCGGCGAAGCTCTCAACGTATGGGTTAACGTAGAATATGCCTATTGGTATCCTGTC
This sequence comes from uncultured Acidilobus sp. JCHS, assembly GCA_000495735.1. Lineage (NCBI taxonomy): Archaea > Thermoproteati > Thermoproteota > Thermoprotei > Acidilobales > Acidilobaceae > Acidilobus > uncultured Acidilobus sp. JCHS. The sequence continues at coordinate 156,717 of AYMD01000002.1, forward strand.
GCCCCACTCCTGGGCCCTCTCAAAGGCCCTTGACAGCTTCTCGGCCGCCTCCTTAGGGTCAGGGCTCCTGACGAAGGGGTCCCAGCCCTTGTCGCTGTCGAGCCTGTAGAGCCTCTGCTTGTAGAAGTCGGGGGTGTATATGTTGTTCCAGGTAGGGCACGGCTGGAGCACGTCTATGACGGCCGCCCCCCTGTGCCTTATCGCCATCTTCAGTATCTCCTTGAGGTCGTCGACCCAGAGCGCGTAGGCCCTGGCAACGAAGGTGTAGCCGCTCGCCAGGGCAACGGTGATAGGGTTGACCCAGTCCTGCATGTTTGGCAGAGGCATCGACTTGACCTTCTGGCCCACCCTCAGCGTCGGTGAGGCCTGGCCCTTGGTCAGGCCGTAGACCTGGTTGTCATGTATTATCACCTTTATGTCGAGGTTCCTCCTGCCCAGGGCCACGAAGTGGGCCATGCCTATGCCCAGCAGGTCCCCGTCGCCGCCGTTCACTATGACCGTCAGGTCCGGGTTGGCCAGCTTTATGCCCTCGGCGTAAGGTATTGACCTGCCGTGAAGGTTGTGGACCCCGTTAACGTTTAGGAAGTGCGACGTCTTGCCGCTGCAGCCTATGCCGGATATGTCCACAACCTTTTCAGGCGGTATATTCAGCTCCGCCAGGGCCTTCTGCATGGCCGCCAGTATGCCGAAGTTGCCGCAGGCCGGGCACCAGTCAACCCATACGTTTGTCCTGTAGGCCGCCTCACTCGCCATAGGTCAACACCTCCCTCGTGCTCTTCCCCTCAAGGATCCTCTTCACAGCATCCACCAGCTCCATGCGGTATATGGGCCTCCCGGTGTACTTCAGGACGAACCTAGATATCTCGTAGCCTGTGTACATCCTTACCGCCATGGCGGCCTGTCCAAGGTAGTTGTGCTCAACGTCTATGACCCTGCTCGGGCTGAACTTCGAGAGTATAGCTGAGACGTACCTTGACGGGAACGGGCTGAAGACCTTGAGGTGGAGGTAGGCCCCGTGATAGCCCTGAGCCCTGAGCTCCTCCAGCGCGTCCAGGGCAACGCCCTTCACGAAGCCCCACCCGACCAGGAGGAAGTCGGCGTCCCCATCGCCATAGTAGACGGCCCTCTCCTCCGGCGGTATCTCCTGGTCCATGATCTCGAGCTTCCTCATCCTCTTGTCATACATCCTCACCCTGTTTATGGGGTCCTCACTTATGTGGCCCCACTCGTTATGCTCATCACCGGTATACCACGTTATGGCGCCTGACCCTATCGCGGGCCTCGGGCTTATGGCCTCGCTTAGGTCGAACCTCTTAGCGGGCCCTGACGCCTTCAGGACCAGCTTCCCCCTCTCTACCTTGACCGCCGAGGGGTCAGGGACCCTCATAGAGGCTATCACGTTAGCCATGTACTTGTCGAGCAGGTGTATGACAGGCACCTGGAACCTCTCGGCCCAGTTCAACGCCTTTATGGTGTCATAGAAGACCTCCTCTATGTCCCCGCTCGTTATGACTATCCTTGGGAACTCCCCGTGGCTTGCGAAGAGCGAGAACAGCAGGTCACCCTGCTCTCCCCTGGTGGGCTGGCCCGTGCTAGGGCCTCCCCTCTGGTAGAGGGTTATGAGCAGGGGGACCTCGTTGTGGCCGGCCCAGCCGAGGCCCTCAACCATGAGGCTGAAGCCCGGCCCGCTGGTAGCTGTTGCGGCCCTCACGCCCGTAAGGGCAGCCCCTATCGCTGAGTTTATGGCAGCTATCTCGTCCTCCGTCTGGAAGACCACGATGGAGCCCACGGGCTTACCGTCAACGCTTATGGACTGGTGGGCCTCTATGAAGACGGACTCGTCGGAGGCCGGCGTTATCGGGTAGTAGGCCTGGTACCTGACGCCGCCAACTATCTTAGCCATGCCCACTACGTCGTTGCCGCTGGCGCTCAGCATCTCCTCCACGTCAAGGCTTGAGGGCTCCAGCCTTGCCGCCCCCCTGGCGGCCTGTGGGACGGAGTCCATTGCCAGCTCCACGACGACCATGTTGGCGTCAATTACCTTCTTGTTGCCCCTGAACCTCACGGCCAGGCCCTCCCTTAGCGCGTCCGGGTCTAGGCCTAGCACGGCGGCCGCTGCGCCCAGCAGTATGCTGTTCCTGTACCTCTGAACCTCAACGCTTGTGACGCCCAGCTTCTGCCTGGCCTCCTCAAGTACGCCCTTGTAGTCAAGGCCGACCGGCAGGGCCTTCAGGCCCTCCTTCGCCGCCCTGACGGCGCCGGCCACCGTTGGCTCGACTCCATAGGCCTTGAGCCTGGCCTCCACGCGGGCCCTGACCTCAGGCTCCATGCTGACCACCTGGATGAGCCTAGAGGCCTCAAGGCCTGTGTCGTAAACCAGGACGCCGCCCTCTGCCACCTCGTGAAAGTGCGTGAAGACGCTCTCGGCGTCCATGGCCCCCATCAGCTCAACAGGGTAGGTCAGGCTGCGGGGGAACGAGGTCGCTGATACCGTGAAGTGGACGTACGAGTGCCTCCCAACTATGTTGGAGTAGTACTCCCTGTCAGACATCACTCCGTAGCCCAGCTTAGCTAATGAGGCCGTTAGGACGGACGCCGTAGTCTCAACGCCTGCGCCCTGAGGGCCTCCTAAGATCAGGTGAACCTCCTTGAGCGCCACTCAGCTCGCCGATTTAGGTGTCCCTAAAAGCTTTTTATAGATAGGTAAGTATAATTTTTGATTATTACAGTTATTTAATTGAATTGAAACGTAAATGATCAGACGCAGGGTCCCTGCGAAGGACGGCCTTAGTTTATCAGCTTCGCCGCAACCCGCTTGAGAGCCAGTAGTTGTAGACATGGGAAAGGCTGGACGCCAGCTTGACCTCGTCAAGGGACAGTATGGAGAGGACCTCGATGACCCCCGGCATTGAGGCCATCGCCTCAACCACGCCTGAGACCTCCTTCTGAGAGGGGGCCAGGACCTTCACCAGGAAGTTGTAGGGGCCCGTGACCTCATGTGCCTCAACAACGTATGGGGTCTCCGCGAGCCTTCCCCTCACCTCCTGGGTCGCGTCTGCCCTCACCTTGAGGAGGAAGAAGGCCGTTACCTTGAGCCCCAGCTTAGCGGGCTCCACCCTCACTGTGAAGCCCCTTATCACGCCCTCCTCGGTGAGCCTCTTGACCCTGAGGTAGACCGTGGCCTCACTGACGCCCATCTCTGACGCTATCTGCCTCCAGGGCTTCCTCCCATCGTCCTCAAGGGACCTTATCAGCTGAAGGTCCCTCTCATCGACGCTTGGCTCAGCGCTCCTCCTCAACCTCCCCCACCTATGTACTTAATGAGCTTCAGGGCTAAATCGGGCCTGCTTGCCAGGGCCCTCAGTATCCTGCCTGTCCTGAGGCTACCGAGCGCCACCTCCTCATGGACCTCGGCAGGCATGGCCATCAGGAACTCCCTCCTCCTCTCCTGGCTCATCCTCTTAACGGCCTCAAGAATTGACCTCTGGACCCTCACAGCCCTGGCCACTGGAAGGGAGGAGAGGGCTGAGACGGGGTCATCGCCTTTGGCCAGGGCAGCCCCAGCGTAATAGCCTGATATGACGGAGGGCCTTATCCCCTCGCCCGTGAGGGGGAGCACGAAGCCCGCCGCCTCGCCCACCTTGGCTAGGCCTTTCAGGGTCCCAAGGTCAAGCCCTCCGACAGCTATGGGGGCCCCCGAGAGGTCCGTCAGCCTGGCCCCCCTGGTGAGCTCGTTCCCCTCCACGAACCTCTCAAGCAGCCTTCTCAGGGCTTCAAAGTCCGCGTAACCCCCCACGCCCACCTCTGCGACATCCCCATAGGGGAAGACCCAGTAGTAGCCGAGGAGGCCCGTGTCAAAGTATATGTAGAGGCCGTCAAGGCCCTTAAGCCCCTCTGACCTGGCTAACGCCTGTACGGCCAGTATCTTCTCGCCCCCGTAGAACGCCACGCCGCCAGCCAGCAGGCCGCCTTTCACCTCCCTGGGCTCACCCCCTGCCCTGACCACGCCGGTGAAGGGGTTGAACCTCGAGGACTTGTGGACCTCTGCCCCCGCGAGCGCTAGCCACTCCTCCAGCAGCTCCTCCTTGTCAACAACGTAGCCTGCGCCGTTCAGCTCAACGTCGACGGTCTTAACGCCGTCAACGTAGAGCACGGCCCTCCTGACAGGCTCAATTATGACGTCCCTTGGTATGGGCAGGGGAAGGTCTGAAGTTGCTGGCACGGCGCGGCCGCACGGCTTAACGGCCAGCCTGTCCATGGCCTCATAGACTGCGGCTCTGAGGCCGGCCTTCGACAGCGCGACGGCGGCGGCTGCCCCAGCGGGGCCCCCTCCTATGATCGCTATCTCCTCTGGCATCTCCGCTTCTCCTTAAAGGCCGGCGTTCGCCCCTAAAATCCTAGGGGTCGTTGATGGAGGGCTGCCCCAGCTTCGAGTTCCTCGACCACACGGCTGACGTCCTGATAGAGGCAAGGGGGAGGACCCTTGAGGAGGCCCTTGAGGAGGCAGGCCTCGCCGTATATGAGGTCATGACTGACACCTCAAGGGTCAGGCCCCTCACAAGGCGCGAGGTGGAGGTTGAAGGCCTAGACCTCTACAACACTGTCTACAGGTGGATCGAGAGCCTCCTCGTCATGACTGACTCGGAAGGCCTGGTCTTCAGCGTCTTCAGGGTATGTGAGGTCTCCCAGGACGGCACTAGGCTTAAAGGCGTCGTGTGGGGTGAGCCCTTTGACCCCAACAGGCATGAGCACAGGACCATAGTCAAGGCTATGACCTACTCTCAGATGGACCTAGGCCAAGATGAAAGGGGCTGCTGGAGGCTCAGGTTCGTTGTGGATATCTAGCCGTACCTAGCCCTGAGGAAAAGCGTACAGTTTGTGCAGAACCTGGCCTCTTTCCTGTCCACGTCGGCTATTGAGTTGCTAAACGACATAACGCAGGCCGGGTTGTCGCAGTGGCCCAGCCCTAACAGGTGGCCCAGCTCATGCATGGCCTCCTTAAGGAGCCTGGTCCTGTAAAGGGTCTCGTCAGGGGTCTCCAGCCTCTTGGTGTAAACCGTGGCCACCTTGAGCTCAGGGGAGGCGAGGCCGAACACGAAGTTTAGGCCCTCGACGTAACCGTCAGCGCTCACTATCCCCAGGGTCAGCCTCCCGCCCTCCAAGGCCTGGGACAGCCTGTCCCTAAGCCACCTGTTCATCGCGTCAGCCCTGTACCGCATCCTGGACCAGTCGTAGGCGCTGATGGGGGGCTGAAGGGGCCACATGCTGGGGTAGACAGTGACGCTCACCGGGAACCTCCTGGGGATCTCCTCCGCTAGGTAGGACAGGTCCCTCGGGCTTGCGGACCCGACCGGGACCAGCAGGACCTCAACTACTATTGTAGCTCCCCAGGGTCATCTGCCCAGAGTCTTCGTTAAAACCCTACCTCTCAGGTGTACACAGCGGAAGCCTTGAAGGGCAGGATAAGCGTTGATGGCCCTACGGCCTTCAGGCTCATAAAGGATGCCGTCGAGGTGAGGCCCTCTGAGTTCACGGCCCTCCATGCACTCAGGGACGGTCCCTACGCCCTGCTCGTAGCGATAGTCCTCAGCCAGAACTCCAACGACAAAAACTCAATAGCGGCCTACGAGGACCTCAGGAGGGCGACGGGCCTCAGGCCAAGCGAGGTGCTGAGGCTTGGCGACAGGCTGGGCGAGGTCATAAGGAAGGCTGGGATGGTAAGGCAGAAGTCGGAGGCCATAATGGCCCTAACCAGGCTCGTCCTGGAGAGGGGCGAGGAGTACCTCAACAGGGCGCCCCCTGATGAGCTGAAGGCTGAGCTCATGAAGATAAGGGGGGTAGGACCAAAGACTATCGACGTCTTCCTTGCCGTCTATAGGAGGGTGCCCGTGTTCGCCGTGGACACCCATGCGAGGAGGATAGCGGCCAGGTGGGGGCTGGTGAGGCAGGGGGCCAGCTATGAGGAAATCTCAAGGGCCCTGCTAGAGTTCTTCGGCCCAGAGAGGGCTGACGAGGCCCACAGGCTCCTCATAGCCTTTGGCAGGAAGTTCTGTAGGGCGAGGAACCCCCGCTGTAACGAGTGCCCGCTGAGGGACTACTGCCCGTCGGCGGTGCAGAGGCCTTGACTAGGTGTCCGTCGCTGGTCGGGACAAGCCTTCCAGGCAGGGACAGCTGGGCGCTGGAGGAGTTCATGGACACGGTCATAACGGCGGACCCGGAGGCTGAGGTGAGGAGCACCGAGTACAGGGGCGTCTTCGTGGCCTACTCCCTGAGGGAGCCTGCATCGCTGGCCACCAGGTTCCTCTCCTTCACCCACGCCTTCCTGGCCAGGGTATACCCTGTAATGCTCTGCGGAGGTCCCCAGGAACTAGACTCATTGGTCTCAGCTCTCCTAAGCCAGGTCAGGGTGAGCGAGGCCAGGCTCGAGGTGAAGCTGAGGGAGCCCCTCTCAAGGCAGCTCACAGAGTCAAGGGTTATCTCATCAATTGCCGCAGGGGGGCTCAGGTCATCAAAGCGGTCAGAGCTGGTCGTGCTGGTTGAGACCCTGTGGGACCTAGTCCTGCTCTCCTACGGCAGGCTCGCGAGCTGCGGGCCAAGGTGCAGGCTGCTGTTGCCGAGGGTCTCCCAACAATAATACCATAGGCCCCCCTTATGGCCTGAAGGCCCTCCTCCCTTCCCCTCTCCGTTAATAAGGCCCGGCTTACTTCCGTTAGTGGAAGGAACTTTGCTGACTGTGTTAAGCGGAGGTGAAGTGGGACGCTAGGAGGAAGGATATTCACGGACAGGAGGGTGTTTGAGGAGACGTATGTCCCTAAGACGCTGCCAGTGAGGGACCAGGAGGCCGAGCTCCTCCTCAACAGGTATTACTCAAGGTTCATGGAAGGGCCTGGCTCCACTGACATAACCCTCATCTACGGCTCCATGGGAAGGGTCGGCATCGGGAAGACGACCCTGGCCAAGTACGTGGCCTTCACCCTCAGGGATAAGCTTAAGGGGAGGGGCGTTAACATGAGCCCCGTCTACATAAACGTCTACGGCTCCCCGAGCCTGCATCAGATGCTGGCGGGCATAGTTAACGAGCTCGGCGTCAACGTCCCTACTAGAGGCACGGCGGCCGTTGAGGTGCTCAAGGCCATAACCGACTACCTCTACGTGAAGGACTCCTACGCCCTCGTTGTGCTTGACGAGTTCCAGTCGCTGCTCCTGTCAAACAAGGTCAGCAACGACGAGCTCTACATGCTCCTCAGGGTCTACGAGGAGATACCGCCGAGGGACAACGTGAACAGGCTGAACTTCCTCCTGGTGGCCCAGGACTTCAGGGTCCTCAGCTACATGAAGGAGAAGATACCCCAGGTGGAGTCTCAGATAGGCTTCAAGGTCTACCTAAAGCCCTACACCGCTGACGAGCTGAAGCTCATACTTGAGCAGAGGGCGACGCTGGGGCTTAGGGACAGCGCGTGGGGGCCTGAGGTCATCGACATGATAGCTGACTACTACGGCTACTCTGAGACCGGGGCAGGGGACGGAAGCGCTAGGAGGGCCATACTGGCCCTGAGGATGGCGGCTGAGATGGCTGAGGCCCAGGGCGACAGCAGGATAACTGAGGAGCACGTGAGGAAGGCCATAAGCAGCGACGCCATATCGAACGTGCCTCTTGAGTACATGAGGTCCCTTAACCTCCACCAGCTGCTCATCCTCCTGGCCATATCAATGCTCATAGCCTCAAAGGGAGGGTGGCTGTCCACCGGTGAGGTCAAGGCCGAGTACGAGGGGCTCGCCAGGGCCTATGGCGAGGAGCCGAGGAAGCACACGCAGTTCTACGAGTACCTTAAGGAGCTCAGCAACGCGGGCCTAGTGGAGGCCAGGGTGACCAGCGTGAGCCCCAAGGGCAGGACGACAATGCTCAGGCTGCCGCCCGAGATACCTGCTGACAGGCTCAGGGAGGTAATAGAGTCGATCATAATGGACAGGGTGGGCGGGCCCCCGTCAAGGGGGTGACGCCCTTGGACCTGGAGAGGCTCCTCTCAAGCAAGGGCAGGCTGAGGGTCCTGAAGGTCCTCCTCTCGGAGGGCCAGGCCAACATAACCAGGATAGTCAAGGAGACGGGCCTCAACCACAGCCTTGTTGAGAGGCACCTAAGCGACCTGGTAAGCATGGGGATCGTGCAGGAGAAGCGCTACGGCAGGATGAGGGTCTTCATGGTAGACCTGAGGGACCCTAAGGTAAGTGGGCTCTACGAGCTCTTAAGGCAGCTTGAAAGCCTCTAGCTACGAAGGCGCTGTCATACTCTTTCTAACCAGCCAAGTCATAGGGTCAACCACGTACTAGTTAAAATAAAGGCCGGGAGGTCGCTATTGATGGGAGCTAAGTTGGCCCACATGGTTGATGTCACTGAGAAGCCCATTGTGTACAGGGAGGCCGTGGCGAGCGGCGAGATAGTCCTAAGGCCTGAGACAGTCAAGCGCATAAGGTCTAGAGGGGTGGAGAAGGGGGACGTCGAGGCAGTTGCATCAGTGGCGGCAGTCATGGCGGCCAAGGAGGCCTCAAGGATAATCCCATTGGCTCACCCCATACCAATAACCGGTGTTGAGGTCTCCTTCAGCTACGGGGAGGACCGCGTCAGGGTGCAGGTCAGGGTGAGGACAAAGGCCGAGACAGGTGTTGAGATGGACGCCTTAGCGGGGGTCACGGCGGCCCTTCTCACGATCTGGGACATGGTCAAGTCCTATGAGAAGGATGAGAGAGGCCAGTACCCCCACACGAAGATAGAGAAAGTTGTAGTGGAGTCCAAGTTCAAGGCTGATACGCCCTGACCGCGAACTGTACAAAGGGATAATATTCCACGGGACCCAAGAACGGCCGGAGCGGGCTTGAGGGTTCACGACGCCCTGAGGAAGGCCTTCACCAAGTTCAACGCCTACGCCGACCCCTTCACCCTGATGGAGCTGGAGGGCTTCGTCCTCTCAGCCCTCAAGGAGGGTGAGCCTGGCCAGGCCCAGAGGACCCTGATTGACAACGTCAGGGACGTCCTGGCTAGGTCCGACGACCCAGACCCAGAGGGCAGGGCCAAGGCCATAGTAGACTATGTCCTGCAGCTCTGCTCAAGGGGCTGCACGTCTTGAGCCTCTCGAGGAACGCCCTGGCCTCCCTAATTGCGTCATCAGAGCCCCTCATAGTGGCCCACTGGGACGCTGACGGCATAGCCTCTGCCGTCACCGCTGCGGGCTTCGTGAGCGGCAGGGCCGACTTCGTTATACCCCCCTTCACCTACAGGCCCTCAAGGGACTTCCTTGAGCTGATAGCCAGGAGGGCTGAGGCCAAGGACCTGGTCCTGGTCCTTGACTACAATGTAGCCCCTGAGGTATTGGTCTCCATGGCGGCCTCAGCCAGGAAGCCCGTAGTCGTTGTTGACCACCACATAGCCTCATACCCTCGCGTGCCCAACGTCTACCACTACAACCCGGCCGCCGAGGGGGACCCCGAGGGCCTGTGGCCCTCCGCAGCTCATGTGCTGGCCGACGCGCTGGGCTTCTACGACCCCCTGCTCATAGCGATGAGCATATACAGCGACTTACGCGATGGGGCGCCGCATAACAGGGTCTTCAGGTACTACATGGAGCAGGTGGGCCTTGACCCCGAGGCTGACCTGGGCCTGCTGGCCCAGTGCTCAGACCAGGTATGGGGGGCTGAGGCGGTAGGCGACCTCAGTGTGCTTGAGGGCCTCCCCTACGAGCTGGCCTATGGGGGCGTTGACCCCTGCCAGGCCCTGATGAGCGACCCAAGGCTGACCAACGACAGGCTGAGGGCCGAGGGGGAGGTTGACAGGGCCGTCAGGGAGGCCATGGCCTCAAGGAGGGCCGAGGGGAGGGTGGGAGTCTATGTCGTAAGCCTTAGGGCCAGGGTGGCTGGCGAGGTGGCCAGGAGGGTCAGGAGGAGTTCCAGGGACCCGGTCATCGTCCTCGTGGCGCGTGAGGAGAACACGGGGTCAACAAAGATCTACGTAAGGGGGGACGAGCTGAACGTGGCCAAGGTGATGAAGGCCCTTGAGGGGCAGGGCATAAGGGCCTCAGGCAAGGACCAGGCGGGCAACAGGGTCCTCGTAGTTGACGTAGGCCAAGGGCCTCACGAGAGGGTACTTCAGGCGCTCACCAGTGCCATAAACGCGCCCTAGGCCATGGCGTCCCTTATGAGGGCCCCCAGGAGCTTAGCTGCGCCCTCAAGGCTCCTCAACGTCAGCATAGCGGCCCCAAGGGGGGCCCTCAGGGACCTGATAGAGGCTGTGAAGAGGGTGTAATGGACGTCGTAGTCTACCCTGCCCGACACGGCCCTGGCCAGGCCCGAGGCCTCGGCGGCCTCCGCCAGCATGTCAACTATGTCAGGCCTCGCGTGGAGGAGCTTAGACACGTGGTAGCTCCTCCTCAGCTCGCGGGAGACGGCCAGCAGCGCCCTCTCAGCTGAGGACAACAGGTCAACGCCGTCACTTATCATTGAGAGCGCTAGGACAGCCGCCTTAGCCGAGGGGTAGAGGCCTCCCCCGGTAAGGGGCTTGTTCATGCCTGCGGCGTCGCCTACCGCTATCAGCTTCCCAAGCCTGAGCCTCTCGGCCGGAGGGCCCGTTATAACGGGGCCGCCGTAGAACCTGCTGACCCTCGCGCCCTCAAGGCCGAATCGCTTCATGGCCTCCCTTAGAAGGGGCTGGAGCAGGCGGGGCTCACTTGAAGCCGTCCCCACGAGGGATGTTGACCCCATTGGGACGTACCACGAGAAGAGCCCCCTTGAAGTGCTGTTGTCGAAGAGCGCCACGAAGTCCCCCTGCGAGGAGCCCTCGACCTCAGCGTTGACCCCGTAGAGGGGTTGAGCGGTGTAGCCTATGCCTAGGGATCGCCTCAGCCTGCCGGTGTAGCCCTCGGCTAAGACGACAAGGTCGTATTCCCTGCCCTCAGGCAGCACCGTGCCCTCAGGGGTGACCCTCACCTTGGCGCCTGGCCTGTACCTCACCCCCTCCCTCACAGCTTCGTCAAGCATCTCCTGCTCAAGCCTCACCCTGTCAAGCTTTATCACGGGCTCGGAGGTCCTCAGTCTCACGGCATGCCTTGGGCCCGATATTATGAAGCCCTCGTAGGCTGCGAGCCTGGACCTCTCGGCAGGCCTGCCTATGAGCCTCACGGTCGCTAGCGAGACCAGGCCCGTGCAGTGCTCAGGGAAGCCCACCCTCTCGTGCTCCTCGTAGAGGTCCACGTTGGCGTCGGCCCTCGCCAGGGCCATGGCGAACATCAGCCCTGAGAACCCTGCCCCAACCACCGCGACCCTCAAAGTCAGGGCACTATATATTCGCCCCAAAGTCCAATCCCTAAAAATCTGGCTAAGCCTGGGGCTGAGGGGAAGGGACCTTGAGCAGAACAGACATAGAGGTGGCCTTTGAGAAGATGGACACCTACATGGGGCCTGCCACCATAGTCAACCTGAGAAGGCTTGAGGAGGTCGGCCTCATCAAGGTAAGCCGCATGCCCTACTCCATAAGGGTGCTCCTCGAGAACGTTGTCAGGAACTACGACGGCTTCGTGGTGAGGGACGAGGACCTTAAGGCCATATTCAACTGGAAGGAGAGCGCTGGCAAGGTGGAGATTCCTCTTCTCCCGGCCAGGGTCATAATGCAGGACCTGACGGGTGTCCCAGCCGTAATCGACCTGGCAACCATGAGGGACGCTTTCAAGGACATGGGCTACGACCCCAACCTCGTCAACCCCCTGATACCCGTTGACCTCGTTATAGACCACAGCGTCCAGGTCGACTATTACGGGACGTCGCTGGCCCTGAGGAAGAACATGGAGAAGGAGTTCGAGAGGAACTCCGAGAGGTACAGGCTCCTCAAGTGGGCCCAGAAGGCCTTCCAGAACTTCAGGGTCGTCCCGCCAGGCAAGGGCATCATACACCAGGTCAACCTGGAGTACCTGGCTAAGGTCGTCTGGCTAGGGAATGATAGGAGGCGCGGCCTCATGGCCTACCCGGACAGCGTCCTGGGCACTGACAGCCACACGACCATGATAAACGGCATTGGCGTCCTGGGCTGGGGCGTCGGGGGGATAGAGGCCGAGGCCGTCCTCCTAGGCCAGCCGTACTACATGCTTGTGCCCCCGGTCGTGGGAGTCAGGCTCGTCGGCAGGCCAAAGAGCGGCGTCACCCCGACAGACATAGTGCTTTACACAACTGAGCTCCTCAGGAAGAAGGGCGTCGTGGGCAAGTTCGTGGAGTTCTTTGGGCCAGGCCTAAAGTACCTGAGCGCAGCCGACAGGGCGACGATAGCTAACATGGCCCCCGAGTACGGGGCCACCATGGGCTACTTCCCAATAGATGAGATAACTATCAACTACCTGATGATGACAGGCAGGGACCCAAGGCACGTAAGCCTTGTCGCAGAGTACGCCAAGAGGGTTGGGCTCTGGTACGACCCAGAGGCGCCAGAGCCGGAGTACTCGGAGGCCGTAGAGGTCGACCTGGGCAAGGTAGAGCCTGCCATAGCTGGCCCTGCGAACCCCGAGGACAGGATACCGCTGGCCCAGGCCAAGGAGAAGCTCGGCTCAATAATAGAGGCCTACGCCAAGAATGCCAAGAGGGAGAGGAAGAAGGTCTCCCTGACCATTGATGGTGAGAGCTATGAAGTTGGGGACGGGATGGTCATCATAGCTGCAATAACCAGCTGTACCAACACGAGCAACCCGACCAACATGGTGGCGGCAGGCCTCCTGGCCAGGAACGCTGTGCAGAGGGGCCTCAAGGTGAAGCCGTGGGTCAAGACGAGCAACGCCCCCGGCAGCAGGGTGGTTACGGAGTACCTCACCAGGCTCGGCCTCATGCCCTACCTCGAGGCCCTCGGCTTCCACGTGACCGGCTACGGCTGCACAGTCTGCATAGGCAACACAGGCCCGCTGAGGAAGGAAGTTGAGGACTTCATAAGGAAGGAGGGTGTCTACACTGCCGCGGTCCTTAGCGGCAATAGGAACTTTGAGGGCAGAATTCACCCGCTGGCCTCAGGCGCCTTCCTGGCCTCGCCGCCGCTCGTGGTAGCCTACGCTATAGCTGGGCGTATAGACATAGACTTCGACAAGGAGCCCCTGGGCTACGACCCCAACGGGGAGCCCGTCTACCTGAGGGACATATGGCCTGACCCAGAGGAGCTGAGGAAGTATGTCGATGCTGCCCTTGACCCAAAGGAGTTCCAGGCCAAGTACAGTGACGTCTTTGAGGGCACTGAGGAGTGGGTCAAGCTGGAGGCCCCCGCCACGCCGACGTTCCAGTGGGACCCTAAGAGCACTTACCTGAAGAAGCCGCCGTTCTTCGAGAAGCTGTCCGAGAAGCCCGAGCCGCTTAAGGACATAATAGGCGCCAGGGTGCTGATCTACGCCCCTGACAGGATAAGCACTGACCACATAAGCCCCGCAGGGGCCATAAGCCCTAGCTCCAAGGCCGGCCAGTACCTACAGAGCCTCGGCGTCCCGCCAGAGGAGCTTAACACCTGCGGCAGCAGGAGGGGCAACCACGAGGTCATGATGAGGTGCACCTTCGACAACCCGAAGTTCAGGAACCTGCTGGTCCCTGACAGGCAGGGAGGGTGGACGATATTCTGGCCCACCAAGGAGGTTATGCACGTCTTTGACGCGGCCATGAAGTACAAGGAGCTGGGGACGCCCGTTATAGTGCTGGGGAGAAGCAACTACGGCGTGGGCAGCAGCAGGGACTGGGCTGCAAAGGGGCCCTACCTGCTCGGCGTCAGGGCGGTCATAGCTAAGAGCTTCGAGAGGATTCACAGGAGCAACCTAGTAGGCATGGGCATCATCCCGCTGGAGTTCATGCCAGGCCAGGGACCAGATGAGCTAGGCCTTGACGGGAGCGAGACCTACGACATACTGGGGCTCTCCGACCTGACACCTGGCAAGACACTGAAGGTCAGGGCCGTGAAGCCGGACGGCAAGGTGATAGAGTTCAACGTGAAGGCCAGGGTGGACACACCTATAGAGGTTGAATATGTCAAACACGGCGGCATACTGCATTACATGCTCAGGAAGCTGGCTGAGGAGGCCAAGGAGGGGCGGAAGGCCTCGTAGGCCCTCTTTTGAGCTTATTACCCTTAACGTTGTTTTTGCCTTAATACTCGCTGAGGGTGCCCTCCCTCCTAGCCTTGTCAAAGCCCAGCCTGTAAATCAGAACGCCAAGGGGCAGGAGGACAGCGTCGTAGACCAGCAGCTCCAGCTCATAAGTCGCAAGCCTGAGCACCCCATAGCCCTGGATCAGCGAGAGCCTGAGCGCCTCAAGGGCCGGCGTCAGCGGGACTGAGTAGCTCAGGGCCTGGGCCCAGAGGGGCATCACGGTCACCGGGAACACCGTACCGGAGATCAGCGCCGTGACCGTCGTGAAGAAGAACGCTATGGGGTTGCCCTGCTTCGTTATCATAACTACGCCGCCAGCCATCATGGCCAGGCCCAGGGTGGCCACCAGCAGCTCTGCAGTTATCATTATGGCCGCGAGGAGGCCTGAGACCAGGTACCTGACCCCGAGCGCGTAGCCTATCGCTAAGGTGACGGCCATGCTTATCGCGTTCATTATGAAGCCCCAAAGGGAGGAGTAGATTAACATGCCAAAGACGCCGCTCTGCGTCATGAGGTAGTACTCTATTGTGCCCATGAGCTGCTCGTTCCTAAGCCTCTGACTTATAGTAGTTACCACCGATGACACGTAGCCCTGGAAGGCGAGGCCTATCACGACGAAAGGCGTGTACTCCTGTGGAGCCATGCCCATGCCCTTTACTATCCTGGCCCCCAGCGCCGTGCCCGTGAAGTAATACGTGAAGACTGGCAACACCCAGCTCAGCACGTTGAGGACTATCTGGGTCCTGTAGCTGGCCCACACCTTGAAGCCCCTAAGGTAGATGTAAGCGTACAGCCTAACGCCAACTATTGAGAGCCTCCTGCCGATGGCCTCCCTTAGGGCCTTTACCTGGCCGCCCATCCCCCTCCCCTCCACCGGCCCCTTGACCTGAAGTCTATCTCGAAGGCTTCCTCGCCGACCAGGTGAGCGTAGACGTCCTCAAGCGTTGGCTCTGAGGCCCCGAGCACCTCCGCTGAGCCGTTGACGGAGGAGAGGACCTCATTAGGCGCCCTGACTCGCGCCTTCCCCCCTCTGACAAAGACCACGTACCTCATGAGCTCGCGGGGCACCAGGTCAAATGGCACATCGGCCTCAACGACTTTCCCTACAAGCCTCTTGAGCTCCTCGGGGGTCCCCTCAGCTATGATCCTGCCGTCCTTTATTACGTATATGTAGTCCGCCAGGCCCTCGACCTCGCCCATGTAATGGCTTGTGAAGAGCACGGCCTTATCCTCTGAGAGCGACCTCAGTAACGACCTGAGCTCCCTGGCTGAGACTGGGTCAAGGCCCAGGGTGAGCTCATCAAGCAGGAGCACGGGAGGGTCGTGCATGAGGGCCCTGGCTAGAGCCAGCCTCCTCTGCATCCCCAGGCTGTACTTCATGTACTGGACGTCGGCCCACCTCGAGAGCCCGACCATATCCAGTACTTCCCTTGCCCTCCTCCTGACCTCGCCTAGGCTCATGTCGTAGAGGCTCCCGAAGAACACTAGGTTCTCGTAGCCTGTGAGCCTGTAGTAAAACAGCCTCTCGCCGGTCAGCACGAGACCTATGTTCCTCCTCACCTCCCTCTCCTGGGAGGTGACGTCATAGCCCATGATGTAGGCCTTGCCAGAGGTCGGCGTGAGCAGCGTTGAGAGTATCTTTATGAGCGTTGTCTTGCCGGCCCCGTTAGGGCCCACAAGGGCTACGACGTTACCCTTCCTGACCCTGACAGAGACGCCATTTAGCGCCCTGACCTCAAGGCCCTTGACCTTGAAGACCCTGACGAGGTCCTCTGTCCTTATTGCCTCCGTCACGGACCCCTCTGTGATCGATATATCAACACCAGGGGGTTTGTTTTAAGGTTGTCGGGCCAGCGACTCACAGAGAAGGAGAAGCCTGGCCGAGACCCTGACAGCCCTGAAGTCACCCCTTGGCACAACCCCCTGCGACCTGAGGACCTCCATGACGTGGCCGAGCTCGTCAGGGCTTAGCCCAAGGGCCTTGGCGGCCGCCATAAAGTCCTCAGAGGACGCTATCGCGCTGAGCACCCTTACCTGCTCCTTGGACAGCCTGCCGCACATGGACAGAGGTCTGGTAACCCTGTCCAGCGCCTCCTCGACAGCCGCCTCAATAGTCTCGTACAGCTCGTCAGGGTTCACGTAGAGCTGGTCAGGCAGGGTTATTACCTCAACGCCCAGCCTGCGGGCTACCGCCACGGCGGCCTCGTCGGAGAAGCCCCTGGCCACCAAGAGGGGCCTCATGCCCGTGAGGACAGAGTTCACGTAGGCCTGCCTCACTGACGACACGTCCACATAGCCCGCCTTGACCTCGACGGCGTACCGAACTCCGTCCCTCTCGGCGACTATGTCCACGTCGGAGACCTCAACGTTGTCTACTATCACCTTGGACCTCCTCTCTACGACCTTGAAGCCCATTGACTCAAGGGCCCTGGCGGCTATCTCCTCGCTCTCCCTCAGCTGACCTGTCAAGCGACGTCCCTAACGTATGAAGATCAAGGCAAGGCTTAATTTTTGAAGAGGACTTTTACAATCGGGAGATCATGAACAGGCCCTCTGGAACCTATGACGTTGTCTTCATAGGCGGCGGAGGCGCCTCATACCCTGGGGCCTTCGAGCTGGCTAAGAAGGGACACAGGGTCCTGGTAGTTGACGACAAAGGCGTCCTGGGCGGCGTATGCCTCTACGCCGGCTGCGTGCCCTCCAAGGCGCTCAGGCGATGGGCGCTCGCAGTGCGTGACGCCGAGGTCATTGGTAACGCAAAGGTGGACCCCGACGACGTCTGGAGGAGAGCTATTGAGGCCAAGGAGGGCGTTCAGAAGGAGGTTTTCGGCCAACTCGACTGGCTGGCCAGGCAGCTCGGCGAGAGCCTGGACTTCGTGAAGGGGTGGGCCTCCATAAGGGACGAGAGGAACGTCGTTATAAGGACCAACGAAGGGGAGTTCAACGTGACCACCAAGTTCATTCACCTAGGCGCTGGGTCCGTTGACGTTATCCCTCCTGGCCTACAAGGGGCTGAGCTGGCCTTGACCAGCGACGACCTCTACGCCTACGGCCGCTCCATGAGGAATCTCCCGGACTCAATGGTAATCGTCGGCGCCGGCTACGTGGGCGTCGAGACCGCTGTATTGCTCTCGATGTTCAAGGTCAAGGTGACCCTCGTGGAGATGATGGAGAGGCCCCTGCCCAACATGCCCATGGACATCTCTAGGTCAGTCCTGAGGGGGCTTCAGAGGCTGGGGGTCACAGTACACCTGGGCGCTAGGGCATCGTCTATAGAGAGGAAGGGCAACACAAAGGTCCTGAGGGCCATCAAGAGGGACGGCAGCGCCCTAGAGCTCGAGGCCGACGAGGTGATGCTTGCCGTGGGCAGGAGGCCAAGGCTTGAAGGCTATGGGCTTGAGAGCCTCGTCGCGAGGGGGCTGAAGTACTCAAGGGAGGGAGTAAGCGTTGACGAGTACATGAGGACCTCGCTGCCTAATGTGTTCGCCGCAGGCGACGTTATCGGTGGGGCCATGCTCTACCACGCCGCCCTGGTCGGCAGCCTCGTGGCGGCCAGGAACATGGAGGCGGGCTCCAGCAAGTACAGGTATAACCCAATAACTATCCCACGCGTGGTCTTCACGCACCCTGAGGCAGGCTGCGTGGGCTACACTGAGGAGCAGCTGAGGCAGGCCGGCGTGGGCTACACAGTCATAAGGTACAGCATGAAGGCCAACTCCTACTCCCTCATTGAGGGCATGCCTGACGCGTGGGTCAAGGTGATAGTCAGCAAGGAGGACGGCAGGGTGCTCGGGGCTCAGGCTTACGCCCCTGAGGCCCATTCAATACTGGCTGCGTTCGCCCTCGGCTTGATGAGGGGGCTTGGCAGGGAAGACTTCTACTGGCTGGCGGCCCCGCACCCAAGCCCCATTGAGGCCCTTCCGGAGTCCTTCAGAATGGCCGAGCTCCTGGACTAGGGCCTATAGGGGTTCAGCTCTCATATAGGCTCACGTTGTTTACGGTCATCGCCTCATCCCTGTTCCCCCGCATCCCGCTCGGGCTTTCATCGGGCTTGGGGGCGTTCAGGGCCACCCCAGGGGCCCCACATCTTGAGTGCTTAGCCACATACCTCCTGATGTATGTTGACTGAACGACGACCTATAAACTTACTATGAAAACCAAAACAGCTACGGCCTATAGGCGTCCCTGGCTATCGAGGAGGGCGGCGACATGGCTATCGCTGCAGCCCCCTCAAGGACCTGGTCATCGCCGAAAGAGCACCTCTCGATCCTCGGTACGCCAAAGACCCCCACGTATCTCTGCAGGTGCTTAATTACGCCAGGCCTTATCAGGTCCTCGTTGTAGAGGTATATGCTGCCGCCTATGAATATGGCCTCAGGGTCATAGGCCGCTATTAACGTCATTATGCCCGCGGCATGGGCCCTGTTAATGTAATCGACCACGTGAGCCGCGAAGGGATCGCCCTCCCTCGCCATGGAGTACAGCAGCTCAGGGCTCAGCTCCCCGCGGGACGCAAGCTCGTAGGCCCTGGTCTTGGAGCCGCTCCAGAGCTGGGCCAGCCTGGCCGCCACCCTCGGTATGTTCTTGCCGCCCACAAAGGCCTCCCAGTGGCCTACGCCCCCGCACCCGCACGGCATATCTGACTCAAAGCTTATCACAGCATGGCCCAGCTCGTGAGCGTTGCCCCTCCTCCCCACGAGCAGGTTCCCGTCAACGACAGCGCCTACCCCGAGGCCCGTGCTCATGGTTATGTAAGCTAGGTCGTTCAGGTCCTTGCCCTTCCCTAGGACCTTCTCTGCCCAGACGCCCGCCATGGCGTCGTTGGCCAGGTAGACAGGCCTCCTGAACTCCTCACCTAGGGAGTCCCTGATCCTGACGTTACCGTAGCCCAGGTTAGGGGTGTATAGGATGAGCCCCCTTGAGATGTCCAGGGGACCTATTGAGGCTACGCCGATAGCGTTAAAGTCCTCACCTTGACTGACCTCCTTGATTAGACCTATGATTGCCATTATCAGGTCGTCGCCTGACGTCCTGGGCGTCTGGACCTTCCTAAGCCTCACCGGCGAGGTGCCTGAGAACAGCGCGGCCCTCAGGTTGGTCGCCCCCACGTCAACAGCTACCACGTTCAAGTCCTTCACCTCCTGTACGGTCCTCGCGTTACCTATCAGCGTGAGCCTGCGACACGCTTTTAAGAGTCCTCAGCTGAGGGCCTTGGGGATATAAGTGCCAAGGGTCCCCGTTAAGTTAGTCTCCTGGGATGAAATAGTGGAGTGGAGCCTGGGCCTCGGTAAGGTGATCGAGTCCTCTGGCTGGACCCCAGACATGGTGGTAGCGGTCGCCAGGGGAGGCTACGTGCCCGCGAGGCTCCTGTGCGACTACCTTGGCATCACGGACCTGGTGAGCCTTCAGAGCCAGCACTGGGTTGAGGCCGCGAAGGCTGCCCAGAAGGCCATCATAAGGAACGCCTACAGTATCGAGGCCAGGGGACTTAAGGTCCTCGTCGTTGACGACATAGTGGACACGGGCGAGACCCTGGCCTTGGCAAGGGACTTCATTAGGGCGGAGTGGAAGCCTGAGGACGTCAGGACTGCCGCACTTCAGTGGATAAGCCCCATAGCCAAGTTCAAGCCTGACTACTACTATATTGAGGTTAAGGACTGGACGTGGTTCCAGTACCCGTGGACGAGGCTTGAGGACCTGACCCAGTTCATAGAGCGGGTATTCAGGGAGGACGAGAGGGCCCGCGGGGGCCTGTCAGAGGAGGACCTGAGGAGGGTCTTCACGGAGTGGTACGGAGTCAGGCCTGAGGACTTTGGCTCCTACTGGAGGCTAGCCCTTGACAGGCTCACCAGCAGGGGCGTCCTAGAGGCCGTTGAGGGCAGGCTGCGCCTGGCCAGAAGGCCTAAGGCCCAGGGTTAGAGCATCTGTCTAACCTTAACTATAGCTGTGGCCCTGTCAAGGGACCACGAGAGCTCCACCACCAGTGAGCCAGGACCCAGGAGACCCCTGGCCCTGAGCTCCCTCTCCGTCTCCTCAAGGCCCTTGACCTCGTCAAGCCCGTCCTTCACCGTGACCGTGCTCATGCCCCACAGCACGCTCAGCAGCCTGGCCAGCCTCCTGTCTGAGACGCCTACGTAAACGGGGGAGGGCGGCCTGAAGGCCGCCAGCAGCCTGGCAGCGTCATAGTCAGCCGCGTAGGCCACTATTGAGGCCCCGACGCTCTGGGCGAGCTCCACAACACCCCTTGATATCCTTGCGTCAAGGCCTGCGGTGATGGGCTCCACCCTCCTCGGCCTCACGTTCTTGTTGGCCTCCTCGACGACCCTGTTGAGCCAGGAGACGACCTCGACTGGGTACTTCCCTATCGAGGTCTCTGACGTCACCAGGAAGCCATCGACGCCTTCCTCCACCCCAGCGTAGACGTCTGAGATCTCCCCCCTGGTGGGCAGGGGTCTCTCTATCATGCTCATAAATATTTCCGTGGCGAGGATCACGGGCTTCAGCCTCTTCCTCGAGGCCTCTATGATCCTTCTCTGTATGATTGGTATGTCCTCAAGTGGGAAGTGCATACCTAGGTCGCCCCTTGCCACAACGATGCCGTCAGCTGACTCTGCTATCTCATCAATGTTGACCACGCCGCTTGGGGTCTCTATCTTGGCCAGGATCTTAGCGTCCTTGGCCCCAGCCTCTCTCAATGCCCTCCTAATTACGTCTATGTGCCTGGCGCTCCTGACGAAGCTGACCATGACGTAGTCGAAGTCCTTTGAGGCTATGAACCCTATGTCCTTCAGGTCCTTGTCCGTGAGCGGGGGCAGGTCGTACTCCTTGCCTGCCACGACGACGCCCTTCCTGGCCTCGAGCCTTGAGCCTGAGACCACCCTCAACGTGGCCTGGTCCCTCTCAACGTCCTCCGCGGTCAGGACAACCCTGCCGTCGTCCACTAGAACCCTGTCGCCCCTCTCTATGGTGTCAAAGAAGGCCCTGCTGTCAACAGGTACCCCCTCACCGCCTGCGTCCTTGTACTTGAACTTCACAACGTCCCCAGGCTTGACGTCAAGCCCATCGAACGAGCCTAGCCTCACCCTTGGGCCCTCCAGGTCAGCTATCAAGGCCACGTCAAGGCCTAGCTCCTCTGACGCCTTCCTAACCATGTCGACAAATGAAGACCACTGGGCCTCGTTCCCGTGGCTCATGTTGATCCTGAAACCGTTGGCTCCAGCGGCGAGCATCCTTCTGACCACGGCGTAGTCCGACGTCGATGGGCCCATAGTCACCAGCACCTTGGCTAGCCTTATCAAGGCTGATCCCTGAGAACCCTGTGAGAGCGAGAATAAAATAACGCTAGGCCCTGATTATGCCTGCCTCACGAAGCCTCCTCATGATTATCTGGGCTTCGTCGAACTCCTCGACAGCTTTCTCTATCTCTTCATAGCTTACCTTCAGCCTGCCCCTCTTCACCAGGTCAGCCACCCTCTTGAGGCCCTCCAAGTCCTCCTCCCTGCCCGCCCTCCCCTTGAGGGCCAGGTACTCTTCAGGCTTTATGACCTTGACCTTGACCCCCTCTACGTCAACCCTCTTGGCCTCGTGGATGAACCTCTCCGGCACGTAGAAGTCGTAGAGGTTATCGTAAAACTCCACGGGCACCTCCTCAGCCTCGACCACCATGGTGATCCTCGGCGTCCCCAACCAAGTCTGGCCGAGGTCCCAGTGGTTAAGGTCGGCCGCCCTCCCATAGGCCTCCTCGGCCTCCACTACGCTGGGGGACTCTGCAAACAGGTCTATGTCGTCACCCATGTCGTCAAGTTCCGCGGCTATGCTTATCACGGAGCCCCCGATGATCGTGAACCTGAAGCCGTTGTCGAGGAGCGCCCTCAGCGCGGCTGCGAACGCCCTCCTGCTGACCATGGCGCTGGCCTCCTACATTGCTGAGCGGTGGGCTACTAAAAATATCACCTGGTGACCTTGGACTCAAGGACCTTAACGAGCTGGACGACGTCGGGCCTCTCGAAGAGCTTCCTGGGCCCCTCAAGGAGCCTTACAAGCGACTCGGCCGTGGCCTCCTTGAGGTCAGCCGGGTGAAGCCTCCCTTCAACGTACGCCCTCTCCAGCTCCTCGTAGGAGTAGAAGTCCACGGGCCCCCCGTACTTCTGAGGCCTATCAATGTGAAGCGTGAAGCCTGGCTTCGCGAACAGCAGGTACTTGTTAATTTCCATCACTGGGTTGAACTCGACTTGCCTCGGAGGGCAGTAGGCGGCCCTGACCTTCGCCCTTATCTCCTCAGGCGCGTCGTTAACGAATATCGCGTCTGAGGCCTTGGACTTGGACATCTTGAAGGCAGCGACCTCCTCATCCTTCTCGGCCCCCTCCATCCTCTTCCCCCCGCTGAGCCCTGTGAGGATGGGCGTGTGAAGCGCTATGACCTTCTTGCGGCCCATGCGCTCCGCCACCTCCCTCTGGAGTACGTGGGCCTTCCTCTGGTCAAGCCCCCCTAGGGCTAGGTCGAGGTCCAGGTAAATTATGTCAGAGACCTGCATAGCGGGGTAAATGAGCTTTGACGTGTCGAGCTCGGCCTCATCAACGCTCCTCCCCATTATGGTGAGGGCCCTCCTCATCCTCGCCAGGCTTGTCATCTTCATTACCTTGATTACCAGGGCCCAGTAGTCCTTATCAGATGCCAGCCTCTCAGCGTCAACGAACTCTACGCGGTCAACGTCGACGCCGACGGACCTCATGACCTCCCTCATCAGCCACGCGGCCTTCCTTATGAGGTCTATGTCGCCCCCTAGCTTGTCGTTAATCATGGCGTGCCATGTGGCCTCAAGGACCACGAAGTGCACCCCTGCATCCACGAGATCCCTGACCTTGTTCATCCATATCAGGTGCCCTATGTGGACCAGGCCGCTCGGCTCGTACCCTATGTACCCCCTCAGCCTCTGGCCTGACCCCAGCTTCTCCTTCAGCTCGGCCTCCGTTAGCACCTCAACGAGGTTCCTCGTGATCAGCGAGAGCTTGTCCTCCGCGGTCAAGCCGCATCTGAGGACATAACTGGGTAACCGTCTTAAATAACTATCTAAAGGTTATCCCTCGAACCCTGGTATCCTCGCCCTCTCAAACTTCAAGTCCGAGCCCAGGGGCTTAGTAGCGTCTATCCCGACCTTGCTAGTCATGCCGTCCTCTACCGAGCTGGGGTCAAGCGTCGACCCCCTCGCCCTGTACACCACCACCAGCCCCCTGTCGGCCTGGAACCTCGTGGCTATGGCCCACTCGACCTGGCCAAGGTCATCAACGTCTATGTCGTCATCTACTATGACAACATGTTTGAGGCTGGGGTGGGCGCCGAAGGCGGCCATTATGGCGTTCTTCGGGTCCCCGTCATGGCTCTTCCTTATCGATATCACTGCGTGAAGCCAGTGGCCGCTGGCCTGCGTTAGCCTCACCGCAATAACCTCAGGCACGGCCCTCGAGACGGCGTCCCATATGGCGGCCTCCCGGGGGAACCCCATCAGCATCCCGTGCTCGTAGCCTCCTGGAAGGATCACGTGAGCCGGCTCCTCGACATTTATCAGCACCCTCCTCACGGCCAGGACCGGCTGCTTCCTCACCCTGTCGTAGCCGCCCATGGCCTCAACGAAGGGTCCCTCGTCAACGAGCTCACCTGTCAGGTGGCCCTCGATCACGGCCGCGACCCCTACAGGGACTGGGTTGCCGTGGACAGGGCTCCTGAAGACCTCTAGGCCCCCGAGGAGGGCCGAGGCGGCCTCCAGCTCAAATACGCCCAGAGGGGGCGAGGAGGCGGCCGCCAGCATAACGGCCGGGTGGACGCCGATCACTACGGTAACTGGGAGGTCCTCCCCCCTTGACCTGGCCTGCTGGTAGAGGTACCAGAGGTGCCTCGGCACGAGCCTCACAGCGCCCCTCCTCTCATCAAGGACCATGACCCTGTGAACGCTTGCGTTGCATATCCCCATGTAGCAGGCCACGAAGACCCCGCTCGTGAGGTAGTAGCCCCCGTCACGCTCGTAGAACCTTATGGCAGGCAGCGACAGGAGCCCCCTGCTGGCCTCCCTGAGGGGGGGAGGAGAGGCCTCAACAAGCCGCTGAGGTGACGAAAGCGCTGACAACAGCTTCCTGTAAGCTTCCTTCAGGTCGCTCGCTTCCAGCGCCTTCATGACCTTGGGCCTCGTGTCGGTTACGTTGCCCACGGCCTGGAGCTCTGAGCCCCTCACTGAGAACCTGAGGGCCCTAGGCCCTTCCTGGGACCTCTTCAGCGCGGCGGCCGGCTCAAAGTCAGGGGAGAGCAGGCCAACGTCTTCATAGCCTATCCTCTCCACGAACGACGCCAGCGAGGCCTTCATCGAATCGCCCTCCAACTTATGGGGCTAGCGCTCATTATTTAATGATTGACCACCTGTAGGAGCGCTAGGCGAACCGCCGCCCTCGCGTTCCTGTCCCTGAGCCTGAGGGGCAGTAGGTCAGCCGCGGAGTTCGTGGTGCCCATCTCGTCGGCTACCGTGAAACTCAGGCTCCTCTCGAGCAGCCTTGACGCCACCTCCTCCCACCCACTCCCTGACCCCAGGACGAGGCTGAACCTGGCGGCAGGCGCTGCCCTCACGAGCCTCTCTGCCCGCTCGGCTACCTCGTCACATGTGACAGAGCGCGCCTCTATGATCAAGCCGTCGGCCACGGCTGCAAGCCCGCAGAGCCTCTGGCCAGGGTCCACGCCGATTCTGAGCGTGGAAAAGCCATCCTTTGGGTACGCGAGGGCCAGGAGGAGCGCCCTCAGGGGGTCCTCATCGCTTACGGCCGGCCCCTTAGCCTGCACAACGCTGAAGACCTTTGACTCAGGCGACTCAGGCAGCGGCATAACTGCTACGTCCCACTGCGACGCTGGGTCAAAGGTAACGTATACGCCCTGCGGCCTGAGGAGCCACAGCCTTGATTTGAGCTCCCTTATGGCCTCCGGGTCACCCCTGAGCCAGAGTATCCTCTTAGCGACCCAGCCAGCACCCACAGCATATCATTACAGCGGGGATATAAGTTGTTCCCAGGGTCACTTCCAGGGCCACGAGAACTAAGTGGTGGGGCCGCCGGGATTTGAACCCGGGACCACGAGGGCCCAAGCCTCGCATCCTACCAAGCTGGACTACGGCCCCCCAAGCCCCTCTCGGGCGAGGGCTGGCTATTTTGCGTATCGCGCCTAAGGTCAATGGGTAATACGTCTGTGGGGAAGGGATCCTTGAAGGATTGTCGTAAGACGGCGATGTCTTTTTAAGCTTTGGCCGACCACAACTACCCGAGCACAGCGGGTGAGTGAGTATGGCCCAGAACCTAGAGTTGGTGAAGGAGTGGGTCATCACCAGGAAGCCGGCTAGGGTTGAGGTAGGCCTCTTCGAGCTCCCTGACGGCAAGAGGAGGGTAATGAGCCTGAAGAAGGGCCAGGAAGCCGGCTACAAGCTAATCAAGTCATGGACGCTCGCTCCAAAGCATGTCAAGGCTCTGAAGGCCCAGCTCTTCAGGGACAAGAGCACCGGCAAGTACGTCAGGAAGATAGTCCCGGCTTAGCGAATTAAATCAAAATAAAAATATTTTTATTTTATTATTTTTATTAAGCTTATGTGACCCTACTATGCCTACTGACTAAGACCTGGACTTACGTCCTAGTGACGCCGGGGGTGGGATTCGAACCCACGCGCCCCTTTAAGAGCAACGGGTCTCGAGCCCGTCGCCTTGGACCGCTCGGCCACCCCGGCGCCGTTGTTTATGTTCTCTCAGCCCCTTTTTACCTTGCTTGCAGAATTAGCCCTACTAGGATCGTGCTCAGGCCCTGCTGATTACATAGAGCTATATCATTATTTAGGAGAAGGCTTTCCTGAACTAACCTTATTATCCTTAACTCCCTCCAAGCGATTTGGCTGATGGAACCCAGCGTCACATGACGTAGCTTAAAGGGTGAGAAGACTTGAAGTACCTGATAAAGGCCTCATTTGAGGTCGACGGAAGGGTTGAAAAGCACGACATAATAGGCGCTGTGTTCGGGCAGACGGAGGGCCTCCTGGGCTCAGAGTTCAACCTGGAGGAGCTACAGAACAAGGACAAGATAGGGAGGGTCCACCTAGACCTGAAGTACCAGGGAACTAAGACCGTTGGCGTGATCCAGATCCCGAGTAACCTGGACCGCGTGGAGACAGTTATCCTGGCCGCGATGCTTGAGACGGTTGACCGCGTGGGGCCCTACTCGGCCAGGGTCACGGTGGAGTCCATTGAGGACCTCAGGGCCGAGAAGCTGAAGTGGATAGTTCAGAGGGCGCGCGAGCTGCTCCAGCAGGTCAAGGAGCAGGAGCCTGACATCAAGGAGATCATAAGGCAGGTCTCCCAGAAGGCTGAGGCCCCGCCCAAGGTAATAGAGTACGGCGAGGACAAGCTGCCGGCGGGGCCTGACGTTGAGAGGTCCGACACGCTGATAGTTGTTGAGGGAAGGGCTGACGTGATCAACCTGCTCAGGTACGGCTACACGAACGTGATAGCCCTGGGCGGGGCCAAGGAGAAGGCGCCTAGGACGATCCTCGAGCTGGCCAAGAACAAGAAGGTCATACTCTTCGTTGACGGTGACAGGGGAGGGGAGCTCATACTTAAGAACATGCTTAACCAGATGCATGTTGACTATGTGGCCAGGGCCCCCAAGGGGATGGAGGTTGAACAGCTCACAGGGAAGGAGATAGCGAGGGCCCTGGCCCAGATGGTCCCAGCAGAGGAGGTGGCCAAACAGCTGCTCAAGGAGGTGGTTCAGCAACCCCAGGCGCCTGCGCCCTCCGCTCCCCAGGCGCCTCAGCCCGCTCAACCCGAGGTTGCCCCTCAGCCCACTGAAGTCCAGCCCGCGCCGCCCGTAGCTGAACAGGCCCAGCGGGCTGAGCAGCAGGCTGTTGCGCCTGCTCAGCAGGCCCCAGCGGCCGAGGTTCAGCAGCCCCAGGCGCCCCTCCAGCAGGCTGAGCAGCAGGCCGTGACCACTATGGCGGTGCCAAGGAAGGTCATAGACGGCATAAAGGACCTCAAGGGGACCCTCGAGGCCGTGGCCTACGACAGGTCCTGGAACGAGGTGGAGAGGGTGAAGGTGAAGGACCTCTTCAGCTGGATGCAGCAGGTGGAGCCAGGCAAGGTCTATGCTGTCGTTTTTGACGGCATAGTGACCCAGAGGCTCCTTGACGTTGCGTCGGAGAAGGGCATAGCCCTGCTCATCGGGGCCCGCATAGGCAGCAAGGTCACGTCTAAGAAGGGAGACGTAATATTTATGACGTTCAGTGACCTTACTTAACCTCCTTTTTTGCCCAGGTAGTCGAACAGGGAGGCCTGCCTGGCCCCCGACTTGAGCTCCCTCTCGCTGACGCCGAAGAGCTCCAGGATCCTCAGGGCCGCCGGCACCACCTGCTTATCTATGTAGTAGTTATAGTCTATCTCCGTGGGCTTCACTATGAAGTAGGGCCTGGCCCTCCTTGAGACAGGCCCTTCGCCCTTAACTATCACGTAACCTATCTTGGACCCGACGTCTACCTTAAAGCCGAGCTTCTCCATCATCCTGGCAGCATATACGTGAGGCGCCTCGGCCTCGTACTCGTCGAGGCCCTTGGTCAGCGTCTTCCATATGACCAGCTTCTCTACGTTTGCCTTCCCTGACCTCAGGTCATTTATGACGGCCTTAACGTACTCAATAGCCTTTCTGACGTCGCCTGTCCTCAGCACTATCTCGGCCACATTGGCCTGAGTCTCCTTAGCCAGCTCGCTCCAGTCCCCCCTCACTGCCTCAAAGCCCACTATGTCAATCTTACCGTCAGCGGTGAGGCCGGCGTACCTCTTCTTGGCCTCGGTGAAGAATACCCTGCTGTAGACCTTGTCCACCTTTATGTCGAACTCAAGGCCCTTTGTTATCTCCTCTATGAGCCTTGAGACCTTCTCGGGCTCGTTGGCCACGAACAGGCTGTCTGTGTCACCGTAGTACACCTGTAGGCCTAGCGACCTGGCTATGGAGACGGCCTTAGTTATGAGCTCCCTTCCCCAGGCGGTAACGGACTCCGCGCACCCCTTGCAGTACCACCTAGCCGCGGCCCAGCCCATGTAGCCGTAGCTCGCGTTGGCCAGGACCTTTATCGCCCTCTGCCTCTCGTTCAGGAGCCTGTACTGGGGCGAGCCCCCGGGGTACTTCTTCATGGCGGCCTTGACCTCGGCCCTCCACTTGAGGAACCTCTCAAGGACCCTCCTGAAGAAGGCTGGCCTGTCAGCGCAGAACCTGTGGCCCACCCCTGGGGCCTGGTTCTCCCTTTCACATCGCTCGCCCTCCTTAAGCAACGTGTCAGGCCCCACGTTGTACTTGACCATTATGCTCGGGTACATGCTGGCGAAGTCGAGGACGGCGACGTCCTTATGGACGCCAGGCTTGGGTTCAAGTACTATAGCCCCCGTATAGGTCTCGAAGGCCCTCGCCTCCTCCTCCTTCCTGTTGGGCACCAGCTCGCCCAGCTTCCTGGCCTCCCTCATGAACCTCATCTCTAGCCTGAAGGCGACGCTCGCGGCGGCAACCTGGTCAAGGGGGAGGCCGCTTATCTGGCTGAGCTGGGCCCCGAAGGGCAGGAACTGGTAGGCCAGCCCGAGGGTCGAGGTCACGTCATCCACGTTATAGGCCAGCAGGAGCCCGCGCCTCTCCGGGCTGTCCCAGTACTCCGCTATCTTCCACCACTCTATGTTGACCCTCTTGTCCTTCGGCATGACCCCGAGGTAGTCAGCCACCTCGTCAAGTGACTTAACCTTGACCTCCTCTATCTCCTCGGCGAAGTTGTAGAGGTCAACGTTGAGCCTGCCCTGAACTGATATGTGGCCAAAGACGCTGGGGCTGGGCTCTGCTCCCCTCTTCCTGCCCACCTCGAGCTTCAGGCCGTTTACCTTGGCCCTCTCAAGCAGGTAAGGCCAGTCGAAGGAGTTCTGGTTATACCCAACTATTATGTCGGGGTCCTTCCTCCTGACGAGCTCCACGAACTCCCTAAGCACATCCTTATCGTCGTGGCCTTTAGCCTGGAGCTGCACTTTCTCGCCGTCATTAAAGGCCATCCCTATCACTACAACCGGGTCCCTAGACGGGTTGGGCGAGCCCTGAGGGTTGTAGGCCTCTATGTCAAAGGCCATTATCCTGAGGCCCTCGAGGGGGTCCACGTCAGCCAACGAGGGCTCCTCGGCCAGGTCTGAGCTCAGCTTGTAAACGGCGTCGACCACGAAGTCGTTCCTCTGGACCCTCTCCCCGCTGGCCCTGTACCACCTCATAGGGTACAGGTTCTTGTCTATGAGGTACCTTATGGAGAACCTTACGTCGGCCTCCAGCACCTCCTTGACGCCGGGGAGCTTTGCCACCTCCTCCCTGTAGTCCCTCACGGTCTCAGGGATGACGGTCTGTACCCTCAGGGCCTTGACAGGCCGCCCGAAGTACCTGGCCTCCACAAGGTCTACGCCAGTTATGGGGCTCCTCGGCTTGGAGAGCCTCCTGACCGCGGCGCTGACAGCGCTTGGGTCCTGCCCCTCCTCGAGCAGTGCGTAGAAGTAGGGTCTGAAGCTGTCGTCAAGCAGCACTATCCTCCTGCCCTTGTCGTCCCTGGCCCATATCTCGATGACCGGGCGGCCCGCCTCAACCTCGTAACTCACGTCAAGGATCTGGAACGTCAGGTCCTCTGGCAAGCGGCCCCCAGAGTTCCATAGCCTTGGGAGGCCTTAAGCAGTAGCGCCTATCCTTAAGGGATCAGGGCCATAAGGCCGCTGGCCACCACGAGCGCCGAGAGGGCCCAGTAGGCCGCCGCCCTGGCCCCCTTCAGCCTCTCCTCGCCCATCACGTCGCTCCTTGATGCTACCCTGCCCAAGAGGTACAGCAGGGGCGCCAGGACTATAGTGAAGGAGACCATCAGGTCAAGCATGAGCTCCACGAGGTTCCTTGATATCAGCACGACTAAGAGGGCCGGCAGGGACTCAAGGACATATATGAGCCTGAACGTCGTCGAGCCCCTCCTGACGCCGAGCGACTCCATAAAGCCCCAGGCCGAGGCCAGGGAGATCACTATCAGGGCCAGGAATCCTGAGAACGCGAAGCCCAGCCCCATTATGTACCTGGCCGCCTGTCCGAAGGGCCGCAGTGCGGCCACCATGATGGAGGGGTCCAGGTAGCCCCTCACGTCACCTATGGCCACGCCGTCTATGACCGTGATGGCCATGAGGACCTCCGAGACCAGGGCCCCCACGAGGGTCTCGGCCCTCTCAGGCCTTAGGTCCTTCCTGGAGAGGCCCTTCCTGGCGTCTGCGCCTGAGTGAAAGAAGAGCATCCAGGGCATTATGACGGACCCCACGCTGGCCGCCAGCATGTAGTCGAATTCCCTGTCCTGAAGGGGCATGCCCGCGACCATAGAGTCCATAACGGCCGCAGGGTCAAGCCTCATCATGGCAACCGAGGCCACTATTGTGGCCACCAGTAAGAAGCTGAAAGGGAGCAGGAAGGCCTCCACGTGCCTGTAGCGGCCGGTCCAGGCCACAACTATGTGTAAGACGAACACGAGCAGAAGCATGGGCAGTACCGGCAGGCCCAGGAGGCCCAGCCCCAGGGCTATGCCAGCGTACTCGGCGACGTACTCAAGTACGTCAAGCAGGGCCATCGGGATCGCCGCGGCCATCGCCACCCTCCTGCCGTAGAGCCTCCTTACGGCAGTCCCGAGGCCCGTGCCGCTCACGGTGCCCAGGGTCCCGGCCACGTCCTGTATTACGAAGAGGGGCACCGCCAGGAGGAGCATGACCAGGACCATCCTGTAGCCCCAGCTGGCCCCGACCTGGAGGCCTGTGACTATGGAGGCTACGTCTACGTCTGCTATCATCACCAGCCACGCGGGGCCGAAGGTCCTCATGTAATCCTTTATCTTGGCGTAATCCAAGGCGCTCACTTCCATGTTGGCCTCCAAGATTTTTAAGCTTGCCTAAACTTTGATATTATTCAGAAAAATAACGCTTATCCGATACAGGGTCACCAGCCAATAAAAGGGGCTCAAGATAGTTTTACCTCGGCTTGGCCGGCGCGCTGATAGCTGTTGAGGGGATAGACGGCAGCGGGCTCAGCACGCACTCAAAGCTCCTCGTCAAGTCCCTTGAGTCCCTCGGCCTCAGGTCCGTCTACACTAAGGAGCCCACGGAGGGCCCCGTGGGGAAGCTCATAAGGTCTCTCCTATCGACCAAGGGGCCTGACCCCTACCTGATGGCCCTCCTGTTCGCGGCCGACAGGGCATGGCACCTCAGGGGCGACGAAAGCCTTCCTGGCGGGAGAGGGGTCCTCGGCGCGCTTGAGCTGAACTACGTAGTGGTCACAGACAGGTACAAGTACAGCTCTATAGCGTACCAGGGCAGCGCAGGGGCCCCTAAGGAGTGGCTGTGGTCGCTCAACTCCTTCGCCAGGGAGGCCGACGTCATAGTCTACATAGACGTGCCCGTCAGGCTTGCTCTGAGCAGGATAGCCGCGAGGAGGGCCGTTGAGGCATACGAGGATGAGGCCTTTCTAATGAAGGTCAAGGAGTCCTTCAGCGAGGTCCTTGAGAGGGCCTCGGAGGCCGGCGTTAAGGTCATCAGGGTCCCTGGGTCCGTGGGCGAGGAGCCAAGGCCAGTTGAGGACGTCTCCAAAGATGTACTCACCGGGGTTTTAGGGTGGCTTCAGGAGACCCGGCGACTTAACTTTAAAAGCTAGGCATTTAGCGTCACAAGGGGGTCTAGGGTATGCCGAGCAGTAAGGCCACAGGCGCCCTCCTGCTCATAGTGTCAATAGTGATAATAGTAGCTTATAACGTGGCCCTCTGGCTGCCTCCTCTCTCGTCAGAGGCCTCGATCTTCCTGCTAAAGCTCACTGACTCAATAATAGTCATAGCGGTGCTGGCCATATTGGCCTGGATAGGCTACACGCTCATAACGACGCCTCCGCCCAAGCCCATCGAGGAGATAGAGAAAGAGCTTGAGAAGGAGCTCAAGAGCATAACCCAGAAGCCTCAGCAGGAGACGGGCCAGGCAACCTCAGGCTCCTAGCCTTCCGTAGCTGTTTCGATTTTCATAATAAGCTTATAGGTCGTCATTGTAACCAACGTCTACACGAGGTATATGATAGAGCAGTCAAGACGTGGAGCCCCTGAGATGGCCCTGAAAAGCCCCCAAGCCCGATGAAAGCCCGAGCGGGGCGGGGAATAGTGCTGAGACGATGACCGTAAAACAGCATGAACCTGAGAGCTGAACCCCTGGTTTTTAACCGTCCAGCTCTGCTGCTTCCCAGAGAGCCTTGAGAGGCAGGTCGATAGCGAGGTCCTCGGCCGCCTTCATCATAGTCCTGATAGCCGTTGTCGCCGCTGTCCTCTACTGGGGCCTCAGGAGCTACCTGACCCCCACCTCAACGTCAACGGCTACTTCGACGGGTGTTACGGGAGTGACCACCACAGGCACGACCTCCACTTCCTCGACCCCTCCAGCGCACACCACATCAACGTTTACTACTAGCATGCAGCTCACGCTCGCAGACATCGAGTCAATGCCAGGCCTAAGCGAGACGCCTACCCTTGGTCCCTCCAACTCCTCAAAGGTGATAGTCATAGCTTATGACCCTGAGTGCCCCTACTGCGCCCTCGAGCTCAACGCCACGTTCCCGTTCCTTTACTACATATCCGCTAACACTAGTCAGGCCCGCGTGATCTTCCTGGGGCTTCCAATCCACGAGTACTCGACGCAGATGCTTGAGCTCCTCGACCTGATCTACAACAAGTACGGGGCCAAGGCCTTCGCCGAGGTCCTGGACATTAACTACGCGTTCTACGTCCGCAACATATTGCTTTATGAGGAGGGGCAGACGCCCCAGCTCATAATGCCGACGAACCTGACCATTATTGAGATAGCTGATGATCTGGGCTATAACGTGACCCAGCAGGAGGCCTCAGGCTACCTCGGCCTCGTCAACTCGACTACGAGCTTCCTGATCCAGCACGGGATAACGGGAGTGCCGACGGTCCTGGCCTTCAGCGGGTCTGGGCCGCCCGTCTACGTTCAGGTAGGGCTCGTGCAGCCCAAGTACCTCATATGCAATTTAACCCTCAAGCTCTCACTCAGCGTCCCCGGTGTCAGCTGCTGAGCTGCAAGGCGTACGAGGCTGAGCTCCCCTGGGGGAAGCGGTACGTAGCAGTGTGCAGAGACGTAAGGGTCCCTGACGAGCTTCTGGAGTCGGCCTCCAGGGGCCTTCCGCCCTCCAGGCTCCTGGTTAGGCTGGCAGGGGAGCCGGACCCGTGCGCCCTGGCCGTCGCCCTGTCATACGTTGAGGAGGACTACTCGTCAGGGCTCGCGAGGCTCAGGACGCCATCCCTTCAGGCACTCCTATACTTGACGTCCTCCAGACAGGTCGACGAGGCCATCTCCAGGTCAAAGGGTGGCGACATTTTGGCCTTTGGGGCTGAGAGCCCTCAGGCCCTGACAGACCTCATGAGGTCCTTTGGCCTGAGCCCTGAACCCCTTCACCCCCTGCCTCAGTGTGACAGGCGCAGCCTTGGGACGCTGGCCGCCAGCAGGCTTGACATAATGAGTTAGGAAATAACCTCCAGAGAGCCCTGCGCAGCCGCTAGGAGGGCCTGTGATTGAATGGGCCGCTGCGGACCAGTGACGCCTGGGTCAAAGCTATGAGGCCCTCCTGGGCCTCATGAAGTCAACGACCTTGGTATAGTCACGCGCCCCAAGCCCGTGAACCTCCGCCTGCTTGAACAGCCTTGACGCTGTGGAGACTATATGGAGGGGCACGCCAGCGTCAAAGGCGGCCCTGCTGGCGTACTCGAGGTCCTTCGCTGCCAGCGAGAGCCTGAAGTGGACAGGCGAGCTCGGGTCGAGCATGCGCGGCAGGTACTTGTTGGCGACCTCGGAAAAGGCCGTCCTCTTCATGACCTCCTGCAGCGTTGAAGGGCTCACGCCGTAGAGCTCCGCGAGGGTTACGGCCTCGCCAAGGACCCCAACGGTTGATATGAGAACGGCGTTATAGGCGAGCTTGAGGGCCATGGCGGACCCTATGGTCTCGCCTACCTCCATTACCTCGCCCGCCGCTGAGAGCACCCTGCCCGAGGACCTGACACAGCTCTTGTCGCCGGCCGCCAGGAACAGGGCCCTGCCCTGCCTTACATCATTGGCTCCCCCTACGACGGGGGCCTCCACGTAGCATATGCCCAGGCCCTCAAGGTGACTTGCCGCCAGCTGGCTGACTCTTGGGGTAACCGTTGACGAGTTTATGTAGACGAGCCCGTCGGCCCTCCTCATGTCAGCCGCGACGGCTAGAAGGGCGTTGTCGTCAGCCAAGAAGGCTATTGCGAAGTCCGACCTCTCAGAGGCCGACCAGGGGCTTGGGTAAACGGTCGCACCTATGGACTTAGCCAAGGACTCCGCCTTCTCACGGGTCCTGTTCCACAGGGCTACCTCAAAGCCCTGGGAGGCCAGTCGCTCAGCCATGGCTGAGCCCATTATGCCAACTCCAAGGACGGCAACGCGCAAGCCGGACCCCCTGTTATTTTAGGCGTGGCCCCCTTATGCAGCTTCCTATGGGACCGCTAAGTGCCAGAAAGGATATGCCCGATGTGCGGGAGGAGCAGCAAGGAGGTCCCCTTCATAGGCAACCTCTGCAGGGACTGCTTCGTCAAGAGATACGGCGTCGCGCAGGCCCCTTCACAGGTCGAGTTCACCTACTGCGTCTCTTGCTACGCCCACAGGGCCCAGGGGAGGTGGTCGGCCCCGTACCCTGACCTCAGGGAGTCGCTGAGGGACTACGTGATGTCTCAGGTGGTGCCGAGGCTGAGGCCAGTCGCTCCGATCCAGGAGCTTGTGGTCAAGGAGGTTGAACCAGGCGAGGGGCAGCCCCCCAGGGAGGTCTACGTCAGGGTTGAGGGGGTGTACGAGGGCGTAAGGGCTGAGGAGGTCAAGGTCATAAAGGTCGTGCCAAGGCCCTCGCTGTGCCCTGTCTGCGCGGCCAGGAAGAGCGGCGAGGGCTACAGCGCCGTGGTGCAGCTGCGCTCCTACCCGCGGCCCCTCGGCGGCGATAAGGAGAGCGCGAGGCTCGTTCGCTGGCTGATAGAGTCCATGAGCGACGAGGTAGTCAAGGTGGAGGAAGTCAAGGAAGGGCTTGACGTGTATCTCAGGGACCACGGCGCCGCGAGGGCCCTCGCCACGAGGCTCAGGTCAGAGGCCGGCGCAAAGATAGTTGAGACCTTCAAGGGGGGAGGGAGAAAGGTGAAGCTCTACGTCTCGGCCAGGCTGGCAACGATAAGGCCCGGTGACGTAATTGAGATCGAGGGGAGGCCCCTGTTCTACCTGACCTTCACGCCCCAGGGCTTCATGTTCATAGACCTTGACAGGGGAGGGAGAAAGGTGATCCCTCCTGAGGACCTGTGGGATAAGGGCTTCAAGGTCTACGACGGCCCTAACCTGAGGAGGGCCATGGTGCTCAGCAAGGAGGGAGGAAAGTACGTCCTTTTCTGGGACGGCGGCTCCCTGGAGGTCCCGAGCTCCGACGTTGTCCTGTTGACTGAAGAGGCCTCAGAAGGGCAAGAGTTTTTAGTTTACCTTTCCCAGAGGAGAGTGTACCTATTGAGGAGGGAAGCCTGAGTGCCAGCCAAGAGGCAGGAGGGCAGCAAGGGCGAGACTCCGTTGCCAAGCGACGAAGAGGGGACCATCCTGTGCGTGACGGAGAAGATAATAGGGGGTAACTTCGTCGAGGTCGTCTGCTCTGACGGCAACAAGTACAAGGCTATGATACCGGGCAAGATGAGGAGAAGGGTATGGATCCACGAGGGGGACCTGGTCCTTTTCCTGCCGTGGGGGACAGCCGACATGAAGGGCGAGCTGGTTCACCGGTACAGCGAGTCTGAGGCCAGGGACCTCATGAAGAGGGGGCTTGTGCCCAAGGAGCTTGTAGACCTGATGGGCGGCGAGGGAGCTGTTTGAGCCCTCACAGGATCAGGGTAGACAGGGAGAAGAGCAAGGTCAAGGACGAGGACGTGGTTAAGACCGTTGACGAGGTCTTTGACGCCTTTACCAACTACCACCTTTACAGGCTCAGGAACACGATTAAGGCCTTCAAGGAGCTCAGGGGGTCCATAAGCTCCGGCAA
>AYMD01000002.1:193051-209772 GCA_000495735.1 uncultured Acidilobus sp. JCHS
CAGGGGTCAGGGTTCCCGAGCCCAAAGCAGTCTCAGGTAACGTGCTGGTTATGAGGTTCCTTGGGGAAAAGGGCTTCAGGGCGCCCCTGCTTGTCGAGGCCTACAAGGAGCTCACAGCCGAGGACCTTGAGCGGCTGCTAGCGTACCTGGTAGAGGACATAGAGAAGGCCGTCTGCGGGGCCAGGCTGGTTCACGGCGACCTGAGCGAGTACAACGTTATGATATGGGAGGGGAGGCCCTGGCTGATAGACGTGGCCCAGGCCGTCAGCGTCGAGCACGCCAAGGCCAGGGAGTTCCTGGAGAGGGACCTGAACAACATCTTTAAGTTCTTCTCCAGGGCCATAGATACGTCGGCGTACGAGGAGCGCCTAAGGGAGCGCGCTTACAAGTGCCTGGAGGCGAAGGCATGATGTCAAGGCCTTTGGCCAGGACCTACGAGCCCGTCCCGCCCGAGTCCTTTGAGAAGGTCAAGGAGGAGCTCGGGCAGGTCATGGGTGAGCTGAACAGGAGGCTCGGAGTAAGGCTGACCCTTGATGAGAGCAACTCAAGGGTCGTGATAGAGGCCGAACGGGAAGGCGACGCGGCCAACGTCCTGAGGGCCAGGGACATTGTGAGGGCCATAGCCATAGGGTTCAGCCCTCAGGACGCCCTGCAGCTCCTTGACGAGGACTACGTACTCGTCGTCGTTGACGTGACGCAGGCCGTGGGCGGTAAGGAGAACCACCTGAGGAGGGTGCTGGGCAGGGTGATAGGGGAGAACGGGAGGGCGAGGAGGACGCTGGAGGAGATAACTGGCACCAAGATAGTAGTCAACGACAGGGGCCTCGTGGGCATAATTGGTGACTACGAGAGGAGCCAGGTAGCCAGGCACGGCGTGGAGCTCCTGGTGCAGGGCAGGATGCACGCCACCGTCTACAGGAGGCTTGAGGGCATGATGAGGGAGCTCAAGAGGAGGGAGTCGACGGAGCTTTGGTTCAGCAAAAAAGAAGAGGGGAGCCAGACCTCATGAGCCCTTAAAACAGACCCCAGGCCAGTCCCGCCAGGGAAGCCCCTTGTCTTCATTGATAACGTCTGGGAGCTACGATATCCTAAGGGGGAAGGTCATAGCTGTCCTGGGCTACGGCAACCAGGGGGAGGCGCAGGCGAAGGTTATGAGGGGCAACGGCCTTAACGTGATAGTCGGCAACGTTAACGACGAGTACAGGAGGAGGGCCGAGAGGGACGGGTTCGAGACCTATGATATACCTGAGGCCGCGAGGAGGGCTGACGTAATCATGATGTTGCTGCCTGATGAGGTCCAGCCACTAGTCTTCAACGAGGTGGTGAGGGCCGTCGGCGACAGGGAAGTAGTCCTCGACTTCGCCAGCGGCTATAACGTCGCCTTTGGGCTCGTCAGGCCACCGCCCACCTATGACGTAATTATGGTGGCCCCGAGGATGATAGGGGCCGGGATCCTGGAGCTCCACTCAAGGGGGCTCGGCTACCCTGTGCTCATAGGAGTGGCAAACGACCACAGCGGCAGGGCATGGGACTACGCAGTTGCGGTGGCCGCGGCCATAGGGGCCATAGGCAGGCCTGGAGGCGTGGCGGTCAAGGTGACCTTCAAGCAGGAGGCCTTCATAGACCTGCTGGACGAGCACACGAACTGGCCGCTCTTATTCGCCAGCTTCATGGCGTTCTTTGACGTAGCGGTCAACAAGTACGGCGTGCCCCCTGAGGCAGTCCTGTTAGAGATGTACGCCTCAGGTGAGATGGCTGAGGTGGCCTCCAGGATGGCGAGGCTTGGCGCCTTCGAGCAGCTGAGGCTTCACTCGACCACTAGCCAGTACGGCCAGCTCAGCAGGGCCTTCAAGTTCTATGAAATGATAAGGAGGGTGGTGGAGGATGAGGCCCAGCAGATATGGCTTGGAGACTTCGCCAAGGAGTGGAGCCTCGAGCAGATGGCCGGCAAGCCCAAGTTCAACGCGCTGTGGGAGGCCGCCAGGTCAAGCGAGCTGTCGATCGCGGAGGACAGGCTTTACAGGTTGCTGGGAAGAAAGTGAACAAGCACCATGAAATGGCGCCGCGGCCGGGATTTGAACCCGGGTCACGGGCTTGACAGGCCCGCATACTAGCCGGGCTGTACTACCGCGGCGCGCCGTTGAGAAGGGCAAAAGATAGGAGCTATTAACCTTTTTGCCCTCATTGCCTAGTAGCCTCTCCAATATATCTGGTTACAAGCAGGGGGCGCAGGTCGTCTAATCGGTAAGCCTGGCGTCAATAATCTAAGAGTCGTTATAAGTCGCTCCTGGTCCCTAAGGACTGGCTTGAGGCTGGAGGGCTGCGCGGAGGTCAGGGGGCCGGCCTCTCTGAGGGCCTCCGGAGACGTGGAGGTCCTTGGCTACAGGCCGAGAGGAGAGGTAAGCCTCGTGGTCCCCGTGGGGAGGTCAGTCATAGTCTGCGGCAACGGCGAGGTGGAGGTCTCAGGGGGCGCAGCCCATGCCTATGACCCGGCCTCTCTTAGGCGGCTTCAACAGGTGGCGGAGTCGCTGAGAGGGGCAAGAAGGGCCGTCCTGATAGGGCCCACTGACAGCGGGAAGAGCACGCTTGCCGCGTACCTGTACAACACAGGGGCCTTTGAGGGCCTCCTGAGCGTTGACGTGGGGCAGAACGAGCTCTACTGTCCCGGCTTCGCGGCCGCCGCCTCGCCGGCCAGGCCGTTCATGCCAGGGATGGCCGTCGGGGAGGCCGAGGCCTGTCTCGTGGGGGACTTCACGCCGAGGGGCCTTGAGGCCAGGTACCTGTACTGCTCGGCCAGGCTGTCCAAGCGGTACGGCCGCCTAGTCGTTGACACCGATGGGTGGGTCCACGGGGAGGGGCTCGAGCTGAAGGCCGCCCTCGCAGCCCAGCTTGACGCGACAGGCGTGGCGATAGGCCTTGAGGGGGACCAGCTAAGGGCCCTAAAACAGTACGTAAGCGACCTCATAGTCGTCGACAGGCTGGCGCCCTATGCCAAGAGCCAGGCCGAGAGAAGGGCCAACAGGGACAGGCTGATAGCTTCATGCCTCTCGAGGGCCAGCAGGAGGCTTGTCAGCCTGGACCTCGTGATGGGGCGCCTGCCGGAGGGAGGACCTGAGGGCCTCCTGACCTCGGCCTACGGCGAGGGCCGTGACCACTTCGCTGTAGTAGAGAGGCTCTCAGAGCGCAGCGGCCTCGTGTCGGTCCTCACTGGCTTCATGGGCCAGATAGAGGCCCTCAGGCTCGGCAGGGCCAGGATCGACCTCAGGTCCTTCCAGGGCCTCCTGTCTTAGTATGGCCGTTAAAACCTCCCTAGGCGCTAGCCAAGGGGGGAAGCTTGAGAGGCCTAAGCCCTAGGGCGACGGCAGCGATAGCGGCCGTCGTCGTCGTGGTCCTGTCAATACTCAGCTACGAGGCCTACTACTGGGCCCTCCAGCGACGCGCCGTAGGCCCGCCCTCGCCGTCCCTTATCTCAGGCTACCTCGGGGGCAGGTGGTCGCTTGACGCCAACAGGTCCTTCACGGCGACGTTCAACGTGACCGAGGGGTACATATCGCTGAGGTACCTTAACGGCTCGCTGGTCACGTGGCCCCTCGAGCCCTACGAGAGCGGCTTCGAGCTCCCAGGGCCACGCGGAGGGGCTACAGGAGGCCTGCCAGCCCTAGTTGACGTATATGTCTTCCAGGGGCCTAACTCTAGCAAGCTCGTCGTTGAGGTCTTTAAGGCCAACGAGACCCAGGCCGAGCAGGCCCTCAGGGCCCTTGAAGCCAGGTTCGGGCCGCCCTCGACAAAGGACGGCGTGAAGTACTACGTAGAGACCTCCCTCGTGCCCCTCGGCGAGAGTCCTAACGTCCACCTTGCGGAGGTCACCTACGTATACGCCGTGTTCAGGAATTACCTGATAATCGTGGTAAGTAACGCCACGGTCTCCTCCCAGAGGCTGGCGTCACTGACCGTTAGGTACGCCCTCTCCCTCCCATAAGGGCCTGCTGACTACCCGGCGAGGGGCCATGGGCGAGGCCGACAAGAAGGGGGCCTATGACAGGCTCGCTGAGGTCATAAGGTCCTGCAGGGCCTGCCCCCTCTACAAGGGCAGGACGCAGGCGGTGCCGGGCGAGGGGAACCTGGACGCTGAGGTCATGCTGGTGGGCGAGGCCCCTGGGAAGACAGAGGACGAGCAGGGGAGGCCCTTCGTAGGCGCCGCCGGGCAGCTCCTCACAGAGGCCCTTGAGAGGGCCGGCCTCCCAAGGCCGACCGTCTACATAACCAACGTGGTCAAGTGCAGGCCCCCCAACAACAGGACGCCGACAGAGGAGGAGGTGGCGTCCTGCGTTAAGTACCTGAGGGAGGAGATAAGGCTGGTGAGGCCTAAGGTCATAGTGGCCCTTGGCAACACGGCCGGCTCGGCCCTCTTCTCGCTCGCTGGCCTCAAGTGGAGGGGGGCCACAGCTGAGAGGGGGAGGCAGGTCAGGGCCAAGGTCGAGGGGGTGGAGGTAGTGTTGCTCCCCACCTATCACCCGGCCGCAGCGCTCTACAAGCCTGACCTCAGGGGGCTGCTCGAGAAGGACGTGGAGGAGGCGGCGAAGCTAGTTAAGAGGGGACGCCAGGGGAGGAGGACGCTCCTGGACTTCATGTAATAGGTGAAAGCGACCTCAGAGTCCTCCTGTAGGACCAGAGGGCCACTGAGGCTGCGAGCATGGCGCCAGCCGCCAGGGCCGCCATGGCTATGACAACAGTGCCGACGAGGCCTGAGCTAGGCGATATTATCTGCCTGATAACCTCAGGCTGCGCCTGGCCGTACTGTATGAGCCCCAGGTACCAGGAGAGCTCGTCTATCACGGCTGTCTCCATTATGTAGATAGCGTCCTGCGGGTCCGAGGGGAGGAGGGCTAAGGCGTAGCTCATGTAGGCTGAGTCGAGGGAGCTCAGGAGCCCGCTCCTGGCGAGGGCCGCCGCCAGGACCGCGTACTCGCTGTTAAGCTCAGCAGCGTAGGCCAAGTTGACGGCCCTTGATGAGAAGCCCCCGCTCTCAACGAATATGACGTTAAGGGCGTTGGTCAGAGCGTCCTCATAGACGCCGATGGCGGCCAGGTACTGCCCCTGGGAGAGGAGGCTGTCGCCATAGTTCACCAGGAACTTCAGGTCGTTCTCCATGGCCTGAAGGGCCTCCGCGTCAGCCACGTCGCCTATGGACTTGAGCTGCTGGACGTAGTAGCTTATGAGGGCGCCCGCGTAGTTGAGGGCCGTGTCAGCGTAGCTGCCCACGGCCGAGGCCGTGGCCGCCACTAAGGCAGGGGTGAGGTTGACCCCCTCGTCGACCGTGGCGTTGGCCGCCATGAGCCACCCTATGGCGCCCAGTATCCTGGCCTTGGCGAGGGCCAGGTAGTAGGCCGGCACGTAGACGCCCGTCACGTTGACCTGGGAGGCGAGGCTGGCCGCGTAGCTTGAGAAGTAGAGGGAGTCAGCCAGCCTGGCGAAGGCCGTCGCCATGAGCTCAGCGAAGGTGAGGGAGTAGGACCTGTTGGCGTAGAGCTCCGCGCTGGCCATCATCGCGCTGGCCCTAGAGTAGAGGTCCGAGGCCTGGCTCGTCAGGAAGCCCGCGAGGCTTCCCCCGCTATTGCTGACCCTCAGGGCCCACAGGGTGTAGTTGGCGGCGAGGGCGTTGAC
Organism: uncultured Acidilobus sp. JCHS; assembly: GCA_000495735.1. NCBI lineage: Archaea > Thermoproteati > Thermoproteota > Thermoprotei > Acidilobales > Acidilobaceae > Acidilobus > uncultured Acidilobus sp. JCHS. The sequence continues at coordinate 198,716 of AYMD01000002.1, forward strand.
GTATGCTGTGAAGGCGAAGCTCGCCGCGGCGTAGGGCATGCTCGCAAGGTACTCCCTGGCCATCGCCATGTCACGCTCGCTCCCGTTGACGAACTGCTCCACCTGGTACTGAAGGAAGCTGCCTGACCCCCTGAGCAGGGAGGCGGAGGAGCTGACCTGCTGGAGCGCCGAGGCGGTGTCCTCGATGAAGTAGTTCGTGACGTTTACCATGACCTCGTTGAACTGCCTGGGGGCGGGCACGCTGACGTTCATAGCGTACGGGTAGGCCCCGAAGACCTCTGAGAGGGCCTGCACTAAGCCTGCCACCGGCACGGCCCTGCTGTCGTTACAGCCCCCGCTGGCTGAGGGCATGTTGCCAGCTGGGTAAACTATGCCTAGCCCCTCCGAGGCGGCGGCCTCGCACTTGTACTGGAGGCCGCCTATGGGGCCTGAGAGGCCCGAGGGGCTCACCGCGCCGGTCACTACAAACCGGTGAAGGGAGTTAACGTCAAGGCCCGTGGCCAACGCGAGGACAGCCAGCATGATGCCGAAGCTCCCTGAGGGCCCCTCGATGGAGCCTGAGACGTTGAAGTGGACGTAGAGGTTGTAGTTCCTCCAGTTCAGCCCGGCGTACGCCATGGCCACCATATAGGCCATCTCCACGCTGTAGAGTGTTGAGGACCCCACCTGGCCGCTGTTGCCAGTCACGCTGACCTGGCCCGTCCCAGGGTACGTCAGGGTCACGGTCACGTTGGTCACCATGCCCTGGGTCCCGTAGACGGCAGGCAGGAGCACCCAGGTCTCCCTAGCCCAGCTAAGGCCCTGGGCCGAGGCGAGCGGGGCCGCCACGGCCAGGGCCGCCATGACGAGCAGCAGCGCGGCGGCCGCGTGCTCCCTCAAATTTAAACCCCTGAGCCCCTTGTCGCACTGGGGAGGTTTTAGGGTTAGGTGAGCAACCTTGGGCGGAAGGAAGCAGCCTAGGCTTAAGGAGGCCAAGGTTGACGAGAAGGCCGGGTCCGCCAAGGAGCTCAGGATAACGCCGACTCAGGTCATAACGAAGGAGAAGGTCCTCCAGAACGCAAGGCTCATGGGCCTCGTATACCTGGTGAGCAGGCTGGGGCCCATACACGAGAGGACCCTCCACATGGTGGTCAGCGAGGTCCAGGCCAAGGGCTTTGACATGGGCTACCAGTTCTTCAAGGTGGGCCAGGACCCCTACAGCCCCGCCCTCAAGAGCGACGTGGTGGCCCTGCTCTACGTAGGCCTCCTCGAGTCGGAGCCGAGGTACAAGAAGCTAGTTATCAGCTCGGCCGGCAAGGAGGCCCTTGAGAAGGTCGGGGCCCCCAAGGGGCTCCAGGACCTCGTGGAGGCCTCCATAAAGGAGCTCAAGGCCAAGAGCTCAATGATGGACGCCAGGATAGACGCTGAGATGAGGGGAGGCCTCTCCAGGAGGCCCAGCGGGAGGCCGCCCGTGCCGAGGCTCTGAGCTTAAAGGGCGTGAGGCCCAAGGTCCCATTCTGACCCTTAATTATCCTGATCAGGCCATAGGGACCTGGTGCACAGGGTGACCAGCTACGTCCACCTGCTCAGCAAGGAGGCCAGGAGGAAGATCATTGAGGTCCTAGCCTCCTCAAGGGGCGTCAGGAGGCTGGCTGACGAGCTTGGGGTGACGCCGGCCGCCGTGAGCAAGTACCTCAGGGGGCTTACGCACCCCTCGGACAGGGTTGTCGAGAAGGCCATAGAGGCGGCGACGTCTGAGGAGGCCCTCGAGATATCGAAGATAGTGGCGGAGGTCCTCCTTGAGGGCGTAGATGACTACGTGAGGTGGTCCATTGAGAAGGGGGTCATGGACGTAAGGGTCTACAGCAGGCTCTCCGAGATAGCGGCGAAGGCCGGGCTGGCAAGCCTCTCCTCTAGGAGGGCTGCCGAGCTGGCCGACGTCAAGGTCTAGCTCTCAGGCATCCTGAACCTGTACCTGAGGCCCAGTATCTTGAAGTCCTCTGAGGCCTCAACCAGCCAGCCGGCGAGTATAGAGGTGAGGACCTCGAGGGCGGCCTCCTGGTCAACCCCCAGGGCCTCAGAGGCGAGGGAGGCGTCAACCCTCTCCCTGAACCTCACCCTGAGGGCGTCCATTAGCTCAAGCAGGGTCATGGAGGGGGTTGACCTGACGAGCCTCCTGAGGAAATCGAAGTCGTCCTCGGTGAGCATGGCCCTCTCGAGCAGGTCCTCCCGGCCCCTCCTCCTCAGCAGCTCCCAGTACCTGTAGAGGGGCTCATAGTCGTTAACGAGCTCACCGGTGGCGAAGGGCGGCAGCCTCAGGCCAGGTCCCTGACCCTTACGGCGAGGGAGGCCTAAATCCTGAGGGGGCCCTTGGGCGGCTCAAGCACGAGCAGCGTGGGCTCCTGGGGCAGGGAGGCCGCGTCAACAGTTACGCTGCTTGAGCTGACTCTCTCAACCCTCCCCCTCCAGGCCTCTAAGAGCCTGTCAAGGGGGTCGAGGGGGACGTTAGAGCCGGGCACCCAGTAGTGGGCCGGCAGGACTAGCCTTGCCCCAAGCCTAGCGGCCCAGCGGACTGCCTCCTCCTGGCCGACGGTGGTCACGTCGCCAGCGGGCACTATGGCTATGTCGGCCCTGCCCACCCTTTCCGCGGAGTCGCTGGGCTCCCCCACGTCGCTCAGGTGAGCCAAGGTGAGCCCCTCCGCCTCAATTACGTAGGCCACCACGAGGCCAAACAGGGAGCCGCCCTTGTCGTCGTGGCTCAGCCTCACGCCCCTGACCCTCAGCCCCCCTAGGCTAAGCTCGCCCTCCCTCCACCTCACAACCCTTGTCCTGGGGCCGGAGGCCAGCTCAACAGCGTTGTGGTCGTAGTGGTCGTGGCTTACCAGGACCAGGTCGGCCTGGGCCCTGCACCTGGGCAGGCCGAGGGAGTCGCCGTCGTGGGGATCTATTGCTACCCTGAGGCCCCCCGCCTCGACCATGAAGTAGGAGTGGCCGCACCAGGTGATCCTCAAGCGCTCACCGGCCTCCAAGGGGTAGGCCGGCTTAAGGCCTCTCATGTATTAACCTGTTGGCGGCCCTATGTAACTTGCCTGCGGTGGCCTGGACAATGAGTATAAAAAGCCCCCACAGTCTATCTTTCCACTAGAGTGGTCCCATGAGGTCGAGGAGGTCCATATCCGACATAGTCGCTGTGGTGCTGCTTATAGTAATAGCGATAGCGGCGGCCGTGATCATCTACATGTGGCTGAGCGGCCTCATAGGCTCAATGCACACGAGCACCTCTGCCACGCAGGTGAAGCTTGAGATAACTGGGGCCAGCGTGACAGAGACGACGAGTGGCACTACTGCCACTTACAGCGTTAAAGCATCTGTCTATAATCCACCTGGCAGCCCCACGGTCTCCATAGCTACGGCTGAGCTGGAGTTCACAAATGGAACTCTGATATGCTCCACTGGTTCTACTACTATCACCCCCTCTAGCAACACTGCTGCTACTACTTCTGCTACTGCCATACCACCCAGCACCTCTGCCACTGTTACTTTCAGCTGTACAACTAGTGCTTCTTCGCCGGCAGGGACGCCTGTAGAGATAGTCTTAGTTACCTCTGAGGGAGTACAGGTCACGTACACGGCAACGGTCTCGGCCTCTTAACGATGGACCTGAACAAATACTGACAGGCATTTATGACAGCCTAAGGCCCTTAAACCCCTTATCTTTTTTTGAAAGCCTAGACAGGCCTTGGAGGAGAAGGAGCTAGAGCAAAGGCTGAAATCCCTTGAGGACCTTCAGAGAAGAATACTGGCCTGTAACCTCTGCCCAAGGCTGAGGGAGTTCGACGTAAGGGTCGGCCTGAGCCCGCCCAGGAGGTTCAGGGGCCAGGCCTACTGGTCAAGGCCTGTGCCGAGCCTCGGCGACCCCCTGGCCCCAATAGTTGTTGTCGGCATGGCCCCAGCCCCCCACGGAGGCAACAGGACGGGGAGGATGTTCACCGGCGACCAGTCCGGCAACAACTTCTTCAGGGCCCTCTACGAGGCCGGCCTGGCCAATAAGCCCGTCAGCGTCAGCAGGGACGACGGCCTCAGGGTCTGCAACGTCTACATAACTGCTGTCCTGCACTGCGCCCCTCCTGACAACAGGCCCCTGCCCCAGGAGGTGGCCAACTGCTCAAGGTACCTAGAGGAGGAGGTGAGGCTGCTACCCAACGCAAGGGTCTTTGTAACCCTCGGCAGGCTGGCCTTCGACGTCCTGACCAGGACACTCGGGGTGAGGTGCGAGTTCAGACACGGCCTCGAGTGCGGGCTCCCTGACGGCAGGTGGCTGATAGCGAGCTACCACCCGAGCCCAAGGAACGTGAACACCGGGACCCTGACCATAGAGGGCCTCAGGAGGGTCTTTGAGAGGGCCAAGGAGCTGGCGGGCGTCAGCGGTGGCTGCCGGTGAGGGAGGGGCCAGCTGAGGTGGTCCCCGGCCTCTACGCCGGGCCCGGCTGCGTCGACCTTGAGGAGTGGGGGGTTGACGTAAGCCTCATAGTAACGCTCGACCCAACGTGCCCGGCCGAGCACCAGAGGGCCAGGAGGGTCGTCTACCCAGTGAGGGACATGGAGGTTGAGCCCGTGAGGAACGTGGCCATGGCCATGGCCTCCATAGCCAGGGAGCTCGAGAGGGGAGGGAGGGTATACGTTCACTGCTATGCGGGGTGCGGCAGGACGGGCACTGTGGTCTCGGGCTACCTGGTCCTGTTCAAGGGCATGACCCCTGAGGAGGCAGTTCAGGCCTTTGAGGCCGTGAGGGGCTGCGGGCCTGAGTCGGAGGAGCAGCTGATGTTCCTTGACCTGCTCCACCTTATGAGGAAGAGGATGGGGCCATGGGACGTGATAAGGGAGCTGGCTGGGAGCCTTGGCCTCGGCGACCTCATGGGGAGGGCGTGAGGCCTGTGGCCTCGGCGCCCCAGCCCTGGCGGCCGGGGCCGTCATAGAGCCCCTGGCTCACCCCAAGCCGGGCGCGGTGACAAGGCTGAGGCCCCAGGCTGACAAGGACGTCTTCACCTTTACAGTTCACTCCGTGGCCCTGGCCAGCGCCCTGTTAGCTTCATGCGAGGCCTCTGCCTCAGGCTCCCCTGACCCCATAGCTGTCGGCCTCAGGGCCTACAGGGCCTCGCTAAGGAGGCTTGGGCTCAGGGTCAACGTAGGCCTCGGCCAGGCCCTCATGCTGATACCCCTCTCGGCATCCCTTCCCACCTCCCATGGCTCACCCGAGCTCATGGCCGGCAGGGCATCTGAGCTCATCATGTCCTCATCAGTTGAGGCCTCCCGCGAGTACTACGCCCTGCTGAGGGACCTGGAGCCTAGCCACCTGGGGTCCTACAGGGGCCCGCTGCCCGACTTCAGGGAGGAGCCGAGGCTCGGCCTCGGCGAGCTGCTTAGGCTAGTCACCTGGGACCTGGTGGCCTCGGAGGTCACAGGGGGCTATAGGCTGACCCTCAGGGCCCTTAAGGTAATTGAGGGGGCCGGCGGCGTGAGCGAGGGGGCCATAGCCAGGGCCCTGGCGTGGGCGCTGGCCGAGGCTGGCGACACCCTGATAGCGAGGAAGTGGGGGCTCAGGGCCTACCTTGCGTCAAGGGCCGAGGTAGCCCTTGAGGCCTCAAGGGGGGACCCCGTCAGGGCCCTGGAGGCGCTCGATGACCTGTGGAGGGGGAGGGGCTGGAGCCCCGGGGCAGTCCTTGACGTCATATCGGCGGCCCTAGGGCTTCACCTGGCCTCGAGGGCGCTGGGACAGGCTTAATTCCCCGAAGACTCCGCGGTCCCGTGATGAGGTATGAGGAGGGGCAGCGGCCTACTCATGCACATAACATCGCTCCCCGGCCCTCCCCTCGTTGGCGACCTGGGCCCCTCGGCCCACGAGTTCCTTGAGCTCCTGAGGGAGGCAGGCCAGAGGTACTGGCAGGTCCTGCCCCTCAGCCCGACGGCCCCTGAGCACGACAACTCCCCCTACAGCGGCCTCTCGGCCTTCGCCGGGAGCCCCCTGATGGTAAGCCTCGACTACCTGGCCGAGGAGGGCCTGCTGACCAGGGAGGAGCTGGCCTCGCTTCCCCGCTCAGACCCCTCAAGGGTCGACTACGAGGCCGCCTACCAGCACAAGGGAAAGTTGCTGAGGACCGCCTTCTCTAGGTTCAGGGCTGGAGGGGACTACGACAGGTTCGTTGACGCCAACTCCTGGTGGCTTGAGGACTACGCCCTCTACGTCTCCCTCAGGGAGCACTTCGGCAGCAGGGACTGGGGCTCCTGGCCTGAGCCCCTTAGGAGGAGGGACCCTAGGGAGCTCGAGGCCTGGAGGGCCAAGCTCAGGGAGAGGGTCGAGCTGGAGAAGTTCGTGCAGTTCAAGTTCTTCGAGCAGTGGTCAAGGCTGAGGTCGCACGCGGCCAGGCTCGGGATCCAGATAATAGGGGACGTACCGATCTACGTAAGCTACGACAGCGCCGACGCGTGGGCCAACCCGGGCATATTCAAGCTGGGGCCTGACCTGAGGCCCCTCTACGTCTCAGGGGTCCCGCCTGACTACTTCAGCAGGACCGGCCAGCTCTGGGGCACCCCCGTCTACGACTGGGAGGAGCTGAGGAGGCAGGGCTACTCCTGGTGGGTCAGGAGGATGAGGCACGCCATGTCGCTCTTTGACGCTGTCCGCCTCGACCACTTCAGGGGCTTCGCCGCCTACTGGGAGGTCCCGGCCGGCGAGATGACGGCGGTCAACGGCAGGTGGGCCAGGGGGCCGGGGGAGGAGCTCTTCAGGGCCATAATGAGGGAGGCCCCGAGGCTTCAGCTCATAGCGGAGGACCTGGGCTACATAACCCCTGACGTAGTGAGGCTGAGGGAGAGGCTCGGCATACCCGGGACCAAGGTGCTCCAGTTCGCCTGGGACGGGCGCCCTGACAACCCCTACAAGCCCCACAACTACGAGAGGAACTTCGTGGTCTTCACGGGGACCCATGACAACAACACCATAGTAGGCTGGTTCTTCCGCGAGGCCAGCCCCAGGGCCAGGGCTGAGGCCATGAGGTACATGGGGCTGAGGGACGCGAGGGAGGTGAACTGGGCCTTCATAAGGCTCGCAATGATGTCAGTGGCCGACGTTTCACTGTTCCCGGTCCAGGACGTGCTTGGGCTAGGGCCTGAGGCCAGGATGAACACCCCTGGCACCGTTGGCAACAACTGGAGGTGGAGGCTGAGCTCCATGAGCGGCCTCTGGAGGCTCGCCGGCAGGCTGAGGGACATGGCCAGGTCCTACGGCCGCTAGCTGCGGTAGGGGTAGCTTACCTCTACAACGGGTTGGGCTTCAGGGCGGAACGCCGCCGATGATACAACTAACCCCGCTTCCTTAAGTTAGGCATGAAGTCCTTCCTTTGGGCCCGCTGAGGCCGCCTAAGAGGACACGTCCGTCATATATGTCACCTGGACGCCCTGGGCAGTCACGAGGACTATCTTTACGGGCGTTCCCGCGCGAAGGCGTACATCGCTACAGATGAACTCAGCCTTAGCGAAGTCGCCTGGGTATATGACGCCTGACGGCACCCTAAAGGAGCTGTTGGCGCATATCAGCGTGCCGTTGCTGAACTCCAGCTCGCCCAGCGCTATAGAGGTCCTCACGCTGCCAGGCAAATTGTAAACGAGCGTAACAACGTAGGTGCCTGAGCTGTTCGAGACCACGCTGGCATTGGTTATCGCAACCTTGACATGGATGGCCGACGTGTTAGTGTAGACCAGGCTTATGACGCCGCTTAGCCACATGTAAAGGACCGTGACAACTGCTACCGCTATGACGATAAGCAGTATCACTGCAACTATGTTAGAGACCGACCTTCTTAGTCTCATAGCCCACAAGAGGAAAAGGCTAAGGAACATTTTATGTTTATACCTTTTTTCTTTTACTATAAGCCGAAGAGGAAGGCGCGGGAGGCGTGCTGAAGGTCTTGAAGCCTGTGGACGCCTAGGATTATCCAGAGCTCATGACCGTAAAGAGCTCAGCGCTGGCCGAGGAGCCTCCTCCTGTGCAACCTTGCGGCGTAGCCCACGAGGACCCTGTAGGCTATCACTGCTATCGTGACTATGAAGACCGCCTGCGAGACCATGCGTGCGCCGACACTATATAGGGCCGCGCTGGCCGCGAAGAGGGAGCCTACGGCAAGCCTCGCTGTCATCTCTCTCCTCAGGTCACCCCTTACCTCGGCAGGGAGCGTGGGGTCCCTGAGGGACTCCCAGACCATGCCGGACCAGGAGAAGGCTATGGCCGCCAGGACCCCGGCTATGTAGATGAGGTCGCCCGTCCTCAGGACGACTGGAAGAACTGATATCAGTATGAGGATGATCACGTCAAGGACTGGGAACTCATTGCGCCTGGGAGGGTTGCCCAGCCTCTCGACTACGTACCTCCACCAGAACCATATGACCACGACGTTGACTATCACGAAGTTGACCAGCGAGGCCCAGGTGAGCCTTGAGGCCTCCAGCGACTGGGCGTTGAAGGCCAGGGCTATGGCCACTATCATGGTTGAGAGCTCGAGAACGAGCATGTTCGCCGTGAGCCTTGACTCGCTACTCAGGGCCTTCACCCCTCCCCTAGAGGCCTGCCTCGTATGAGAGCCTTATCGCCTCAAGGTAGTCCTCGGGCCTGCCGACGCTCACCCACCTCCTCCTTAGCTCAAGCGCCATTACGTTGCCCCCCTCCTCTATGAGCCTCTGAAGGCCCTCCACAAGCTCGATCTCCTCCCCCTCGCCCTTCAATGCCTTCACCTCCTCGAGGGCCCTGAAGACCCTCGGCGACATGACGTATATGGCCGCCATGGCCAGGTCGCTTGGGGGCTTTGAGGGCTTCTCAAAGACTCCCCTGACGCCATAGGTCCTGTACCCCCTGAACTCGCCCTGCGAGGAGGGCGCTATGACGCCGTACCTCGTTGGGTCCTCGACCCTGTGCACGAAGAGCACGGCGTCAGGTCCCTCTGCCTCGAAGAGCTCGACGCCCGCCCTGTAGTCCTCCAGCGGCAGCATGTTGTCGTCTGCGTTTAGGACGAAGGGGCCCGTCACAGAGCTCCTCGCCAGGAGGGCCGCGTTGCCGTAGCCCCTCATCTCGGCGTCCAGGACTAGCCTCAGCCTCAGCCTGAGGGGCCCCCTGCTGCCCAGGTAGTCTATGATCAGCGAGGAGTTCCTGCTGAACACCAGCGTCACCGGGTCAAGGCCCAGGGCCTCGAACCTCTCGAGTATGAAGTCTATGAACGGCTTGACGTACCTCCTCCCGTCGCTGTTGAAGCTGAACAGGGGGAGCAGCGGCTTGGGCAGGACGTACGTTATGTTCCTCATCCTCGTGCCCCTGCCGCCCGTTATTATTACCCCTTCCAAGGCCCTTGTGCCAGCTAGAGGACTCGTGAAGGCTAAATTAAGCGCTAGCGCTGTGGACTGTAACATCTCTACGTAACTACGCTTTTTTGATTACTTCTAGACGTCTTTTTGACAAGTTGCGTTTACATGGTACTACCGAGAAAGCTTTCACTGATGAACTCCCTAGTAACGCGGGTCACCTGCCACAGCCCACTTTTAAACCCCTCTGACGCAGGGGGCCTGGGGTACCTGTGGCCTTACCCAGACCCCTTTACGTCCAGGGCGCTGGCAGCGCGTCCTCAAGCGCGCAGAGGGGAGGCAAGGCTAAGCTGTACGCAGTGATCGGGGCAGTCGTCATAGTCGTCGTCATCCTGGCCGCCCTTTACGTAAGCGGAGCGCTGCGCCCCCAGGCCTCGGTACACTACCTGGGCTCGCCCTCAGGCTATGAGGCGTTTGTACCAAACGGCCAAACAATAAACTATAATGGACAGACGGACCCTGTAGGTGATTTAATACTAAGTAATGGAACAACAATACATGACGTAATATGGAATGGACAGTATGCAAGTACAATAATTCAAAATCATAATCAAATTGTTCAATTGAATGATCAATTTGTTGGACAGACTGACCCGGTAAATAATCAGCCATATGTACCTTTACAGGACCTCTATGTAATTAAGGGCCAGGTGCCAGTTGAACAGGCAACAGTGAATGGACAGACATATTATATAATAGAGGCAAATAAAATAAACCCAGCGAATATTGCGGGATTTTATACATATGATAAATGGGTATCTAACTTCGTAGCGGCAATGAACACGCCAGGAACATACGCAGCAGTATTACCAGGAAACTCACCAGTATTCCAATGGACAAACACAACAGGAACGGTAGCATACCAAACAATGTTATATGAACAATATTATCCATATTTAAATGGGGGAGCTGTAGTAATATTACCTAACAAAACATTAATCTCATATGGCGCAACAGATAACCCTTCTGGTTCGGCCATTTCCTTTGCTTCTCCATCTCAGGTATATAATCCATCTAGTTAATTTTTTAACATTTTTAAGATACAGATACAATATAAGGTACTCCATAAGTTACTATAATCCAATTTAAATACATAAAACCAGAACCACCCCCGGAACCAGCTGAAACAAATAAATAAGGAGTCCCAGAATACATACTTGCATCATCTTGTAAGTTATGTATAGTAATATTATATTTTTCTTTAAATCCAAACGTTCCAGGTACGAAGTTTCCATTTGTATCATTAGGAGTAAAATCGTAATACCTATTCAAAGCCCTTTGAGAATTTACAGGTTGATTAAACGCCGTATTATATGCATTTATGTATGATTGTACAAATATTGGCTCTCCCGTTGTACTTGTGTTTGCAGGTGGTGCTGGTGGTATTGCGTATGCGCTACACGTAGAACATCCAAACCATCCACAATTACATTTCCAACTGAATTGTTCTGAAGCAAGTGAACAATTGAAAATGTTTCCATTCATTAAGAAGAATATATTCATATTATTATTTTCTGCCTGGAACCGGTTATATAACCAGAACGCTCCGTATTGGCAATGATCAGAGTTGCCAGGCGCCCCCGGCATGAGGTTGCCCCGCGCTGAGGCCGCGCCGCGGGCCCGCAGACATTATGAGGGGAAGGCGTCGAGGCAATGACTTAAGGGTGATCGGG